>JANNXB010000475.1:0-5715 GCA_031409355.1 Betaproteobacteria bacterium
CAGCGTGAAGCGCCCGCCGCCTGGCTTGGCCGTGTCCAGCGCGATGTCGCCAAAGCGCTGGAAACGCCGTCCGACGCCCTTGAATTCGGCGAGCGCCTTCACGATCGAGCGTTCCGGAATCCCGATCTCCAGGCCGATTGCAATCGCCGCAAGCGAATTAAGCACATTGTGATGGCCGGGGAGGTTCAGCGTGACCTGCATCGGCTGCGCCCCGGCGCGCAGGACGCGGAAACGCATTTGCCCGGCCGCATGCTCGATGTCTTCGGCGCGCACCATCGCGTCGGCGCGGGTGCCGTAGGTCACCACGGGCTTGGAAACAAAGGGCAGGATCTCGCGCACGTTCGGGTCATCCACGCACAGGACCGCGCTGCCGTAGAAAGGCAGGTTCTGCAGGAACTGGATGAAAGCCTGCTTCAGGCGCGCGAAATCGTGCTGGTAGGTCTCCATGTGGTCGGCGTCGATATTGGTGACCACCGCGAGCACCGGCTGCAGGTGCAGGAAGCTCGCATCCGACTCGTCGGCTTCGACGACGATGAAGTCCCCCGCGCCCAGGCGCGCGTTGGACCCCGCGGCATTCAGCCTGCCGCCGATCACGAAGGTCGGGTCCAGCCCGCCTTCGGCGAGCACGCTCGCCACCAGGCTGGTCGTGGTCGTCTTGCCGTGCGTGCCGGCGATCGCCACGCCCTGCTTCAGGCGCATCAACTCGGCGAGCATCAGCGCGCGCGGCACCACGGGAATGCGCCTGGCGCGCGCGGCCGCCACTTCGGGGTTGTCGCCCTTCACCGCGGTGGAAACCACCACGGCGTCGACGCCCTCGATATTTACCTTGTCGTGCTTGACGATGATCTTCGCGCCGAGGGCCGCGAGCCGGCGCGTCGCCGCGTTCTCCGCGAGGTCCGAGCCGCTCACCTCGAAGCCGAGGTTGACCAGGACTTCGGCGATGCCGCTCATGCCCGAGCCGCCGATACCGACGAAATGGATACGTCTGAGCTTGTGCTTCACGCGGCCAGCTCCACGCAGCGGTCGGCAACAATGCGCGCGGCCTCGGGTTTGCCCAGCAGCCTCGCCTTTTCGGCCATCGCCAGCAGCGCCTTGCGATCCAGCGAGCGGATGAGGTCGGCCAGGTGCCCGGGCGTCAGTTTTGCCTGCGGCACAAGGATCGCCGCGCCCTCTTCCGACAGGAAGCGCGCGTTGGCGCTCTGGTGGTCGTCCACTGCGTGCGGGAAAGGCACCAGCACGCTCGCCATCCCGCCCGCCGAGAGTTCCGCGACCGTCATCGCGCCGGCGCGGCAGATGACCAGGTCCGCTTCCGCATAGCGCTTCGCCATGTCGTCGATGAACGCAACGAGTTCGCCCTTGACGTTCACGTTCGAATAATTCAGGCGAAGTGATTCAAGGTGTTTCTCTCCCGCCTGGTGCGTAACCGAGGGTCTCTCCGGATCCGCAAACAGCCCGAGCGCCTTCGGCACGACCTCGTTCAGCGCCTGCGCGCCCAGGCTGCCGCCAACCACCAGCAGCCGCAGCGGCCCGCTGCGGCCCGCGAAGCGCGCCGCGGGTTGCGCGATCGCGGCGATGTCCGCGCGCACCGGATTGCCGGTCCATTCGGCGCCCTTGAGCGAACCCGGGAATGCTTCCATCGACTTGTCGGCGACGCCCGCCAGCAGGCGATTGGTAAGGCCGGAAATCGCGTTTTGTTCGTGCACCGCCAGCGGCCGCGCGAAGAGCGAGGCCATCATGCCGCCGGGAAACGCGACGTAGCCGCCCATGCCGAGGACGACATCGGGCCGGACCCGGAAAATCGCACGTGCGCTTTGCCAGAAACCGACCAAGAGGTTCAGCGGCAGCAGCAGCGTCGCCGCCAGGCCCTTGCCGCGCAGCGCGGCCGCGCGTATCCATTCCACGGAGTAGCCGCGCGCCGGCACCAGGCGTGATTCTATGCCGCTGCGCGCGCCCATCCAGACGACGTTCCAGCCTCTGCCGCGCATTTCGTCCGCCACCGCGAGCCCGGGGAATACATGCCCGCCCGTGCCTCCCGCCATGATGAGGATCGTCTTAGGCATTCAGTCCCCTGGCCAACTGGCGGTTCTCCCAATCGATGCGAATGAGGATCGCGATCGCCACGCAATTCACCACCAGGCCGGAGCCGCCGAAGCTCATGAGCGGCAGCGTCAGCCCCTTGGTTGGCAGCAGCCCCATGTTGACGCCCATGTTGATAAACGCCTGGAAGCCGATCCAGATGCCGATGCCCTGCGCCACGAGCGCGGGGAAATGGCGTTCGCGCAACGCCGCCTGGCGGCCGATGAGGAACGCACGCAGCACCACCCAGACGAACAGCCCGATCACCGCGATGACGCCCAGCAGGCCCAGTTCCTCGGCGATCACCGCGAGCAGGAAATCGGTGTGCGCCTCGGGCAGGTAGTGCAGCTTCTCGATGCTCGCGCCCAGGCCCACGCCCAGCCATTCGCCGCGGCCGAACGCGATCAGCGCGTGCGACAGCTGGTAGCCCTTGCCGAAGGCATCGGACCAGGGATCCATGAAGCCGAGGATGCGCTGCATACGATACGGCGAGGACAGCACCAGCAGCACGAACCCGGCCCCGAGCATCCCCAGCAGCGCGCTGAAATGCCGGCCGCTCATGCCGCCCAGGAACAGCACGCCGAACGCGGTCACCGCCACCACCACGAATGCGCCGAAATCGGGCTCCCGCAGCAGCAGCCAGGCCACCACCAGCATCACCCCCAGCATCGGCAGCAGCCCCCTGCGGAAATTCTTCAGCACCGCGTGCTTGCGCACGGTGTAGTCGGCCGCGTAAAGCACCACCGCGAGCTTCATGAGCTCGGAGGGCTGCATGTTGGCCACACCGAGGTTTAGCCAGCGCCGCGCGCCGTTCACCTCGCGCCCGATGCCCGGAATCAGCACCAGCACGAGCAGCGCGACGCAGGCGGCGAAGAACCAGGGCGCGGACTTCTGCCAGAGGCGCACCGGCACGAGGAACACGGCGGTGGCCGCTCCCAGCGCGAGCGAAAGGAACAGGCTGTGCCGCAGCAGGAAGTAGGCGGAATTGTTTCCGGTATGGCGCCCCGCTTCGGCGGTCGCGATCGAGGACGAGTACACCATCACCAGCCCGAGCGAGACCAGCAGCAGCGCGGCCCAGGCCAGCGACCGGTCAAATTCCGGCGCCGGCGCCCCGGCTGTCCGTACGTTGCCCTGCCCGAAAATGAGGCTCGCCATTACTCTTTCAGTCCGTGCTGGAACGCGCCAAGCGCGTTGACTGCCTTGGCAAAGACCTCGCCGCGGTGCTTGTAGTCGCGGAACATGTCGAAGCTCGCGCAGGCGGGCGAGAGCAGCACCGCGTCGCCCGGCGCCGCGATCTGGGCCGCGCGCGCGACGGCCTTTTCCATCGACGCCACGCGCTCCATGGGCACGCCGCTGCCGGCGATTGCTTTCTCGATCAATGCCGCATCCCGACCCATGAGAAGCGCATGTGCCGCGTGCTCGCGGATCGCCGGCACGAGCGGTGCAAAGTTCTGCCCCTTGCCTTCTCCTCCCAGGATGAGCACGGATTTCTTCGACAGGCCTTTCAATGCCGCCACCGTGGCGCCGACGTTGGTGCCCTTGGAATCGTCCAGCCACTCGACCCCGCCGCGCAGCGCGACGCGCTCCATGCGATGCGGCAGGCCGCGGAAGCTGCGCAGTCCCTTCTCCAGCGCCGCCAGCGGGATGCCGGCCTGCAGCGCCAGCGCGCAGGCGGCGAGCGCATTGGACGCGTTGTGCGCGCCCGCGAGCGGCAGCTCGGCGATGGCAAGAATGCGTTCCGTCCCGCGCACCAGCCATCCTTCTGAAATGCCGAGATCCTCCGGCATCTCGGGCGCATCGAGGCCAAAAGTGACCTGCGTGCGGCCAGGCAACGACAAGGCCATCGACGCCGCATCGCAGCGGTTCAGGACCTGCACGCCATCGCCTGCGAAAATGCGCGCCTTCGCTCCCGCATACTCTGCGAGCCCGGCGTAGCGGTCGAGGTGGTCTTCCGAGAGATTCAGCATCGCCGCCGCCGCCGGCGCGAGCGACCAGGTGGTTTCCAGCTGGTAGCTGGAGAGCTCCAGCACCCACACGGCAGGAGATTTCTTCCTTTTCAGCAGCGCGTCTAGCGCCGGCGGAGAAATGTTGCCCGCCACTTCGCAGTCGATCCCGGCCGAGCGGAGCAGGTGCCCGGTCAGCGCGGTCACGGTGCTCTTGCCGTTGGTTCCCGTCACCGCGAGCACTTTGCCGGCGGCGGCCCACGCAAAGAGTTCGATATCGCCCACGACGGGAATACCTTTGGCGAGCGCCGCCTGGATCACCTCTTCCTCGAGCGAAAGGCCAGGGCTGATGCAGACGAGGTCGATGTCCTTGAGCAGCGACGCCTTGAACTTTCCGGAATGCAATTCACCGGAAAAATCCTTTTTGCGCGGCGGCGCGGCGCGTGTGTCGGCGGCGCGCACGACGCCGCCTTCGCTCGCGACCCAGTTCGCCGCCGACAGCCCGGTGTCGCCCAATCCGAGCACGAGCACCTTCTTGCCTTTCAGCGGCACCGCCGAAGGCTTCCCGAGCAGCGAAAAGGCCGGTTCGCGCATCATCTGAGCTTTAGCGTCGAGAGGCCGAACAGCACCAGCATCATGGTGATGATCCAGAAGCGCACCACCACCTGGGATTCCTTCCAGCCTTCCAGCTCGTAGTGGTGGTGCAGCGGCGCCATGCGGAAGATCCGTTTCCCGCCGGTGGCCTTGAAATAGATCACCTGGATCATCACGGAGAGCGTCTCGGCGACGAACACGCCGCCCATGATGAAGAGCACGATCTCCTGGCGCACGATCACGGCGATGGTGCCGAGCGCCGCGCCCAGCGCGAGCGCGCCGACATCGCCCATGAAGACTTCCGCCGGGTAGGCGTTGAACCAGAGGAAACCGAGGCCCGCGCCGACCAGCGCGCCGCAGAACACCGCCAGCTCGCCCGCGCCCGCGACGTAAGGCACGCCGAGGTACTTGGAGAACACGGCGTGGCCCGCGACGTAGGCGAAGATGCCGAGCGCGCCGCCCACCATGACGGTGGGCATGATCGCAAGTCCGTCCAGGCCGTCGGTCAGGTTCACCGCGTTGGAGGTGCCGACGATGACGAAGTAGGTGAGCACGATGAAGCCGACCGCACCCAGCGGATAGGCGATGAACTTGAAGAACGGCACGATCAGGGTGTTTAGCGCGGGAGTGCTTTGCGCGAGCCAGCCGAGGTAGCAGGCTGCGGCCACGCCGCACACCGACTGCCAGAAGAACTTCGACTTGGCCGACAGCCCCTTCGGATCGCGGTGCACCACCTTGCGGTAATCGTCGATCCAGCCGATGGTGCCGAAGGCGAGCGTCACCAGCAGCACCACCCAGAGGTAGCGATTGCCGAGGTCGCCCCACAGCAGCGTGGTGATGGCAATCGACAGCAGGATCAGCGCGCCGCCCATGGTGGGCGTGCCCGCCTTGGTCAGGTGCGACTTGGGTCCGTCGTCGCGCACCGCCTGGCCAATTTTGTAGGCGGTGAGCTTGCGGATCACGTAGGGCCCGAGGATCAGCGAGATCGCCAGCGCCGTAAGGCAGGCCAGCACCGCGCGCAACGTGAGGTAGCTGAAGACGTTGAACATGCGCACGTCCTTGGCCAGCCACTGGGCGAGTTCCAGCAGCATCAGTGCACCGC
>JANNXB010000476.1:0-3936 GCA_031409355.1 Betaproteobacteria bacterium
GCGCCCTTGCCCACCGGCAATTCGATCGAGACGACGCCCTCCTCAGGAATGCAGCGTTCCGGATTGCACACCAGCCAGCGTGCCTGCGCCGAAATCGTCGCGCTCCCGGACGCGTTCGAGGGAATCGAAATTTCCACCAGGTGCAGCACTTCGTCCTCGTAGCCGAAATTCAGCAACGGCCCGATGGGCAGGCGCTTGGGCGGCGGCCACTGGATGGCGCCGGCGGAATACCCGGGCGGCAGCTTCCATTCCAGAGCCGTCGGTTCGCCGGAATCGCCCGGATTGCGCCAATAGGTGTGCCAGTGCGGAATGATCTTCAGGCGCAGCGCGACCGTCAGCGTCGTGCCGGGTTCGGCCGCGGTTCGCGCCGCCACCAGTTCGGCTTCAACGTTCTCCGTTTTCACCGGCGCCGCGGCGACGCCGGCGGACAAGAGCAAAGAAACGAGGATTGAAGGGAATTTCACGCTTCAAGTTTACGTTAGCATCCAGCAATGAGACTCGCGCTCATCCTGCTTGCCTTCCTGCTCGCGCCGAACGCAGCCGCCCAGGCCATGCGCCAGGCCGCGGAATCGCTGCTCGGCGGCCTGCCCGAAGGCGTGCGCGCCAAGGTCGCGCGGCCGTTCGACGACCGCGACCGGCTCGACTGGCACTACACACCGCGCAGCCGCAACGGCGCCGCGCTGAAGGAACTGGATGCGCGCGGCCGCGAGGCGGTGCACGCGCTGCTCAAGACCGCGCTGTCTGCGTCGGGCTACCGCAAGGCGCTCAACATCATCGAACTGGAACTGGTGCTGCGCGAGATCGAAACCTTCGGCCTGATGCGCGACCCGGAGCGCTACCACCTCACCATCTACGGCAAGCCCGACGCGAAAGCGGCCTGGGGCTGGCGCTTCGAGGGGCACCACCTGTCGCTCAATTTCACGCTGGCCGGCGACCGGCTCGCCGCCGACACGCCGAGTTTCTTCGGCGCCAATCCGGCGACTGTCGCAAAGGGGGCGAAGAAAGGCCTGCGCGTGCTCGCCGCCGAAGAAGACGAGGCGCGCGCGCTGCTTGAAGCGCTCGATGAGACGCAGCGTCGCGAGGCGGTGTACGAGACTCGTACTTACGGTGAGATCGTCACCTCCAACTCGGACAAGGTGGACCCGCTCAAAGCGGCGGGCATCTCCGCTGCAAAACTGGACGAGAAGCAGCGCGCGCAACTAATGAAACTGATCGAGGCCTATGCCGCCAACTTCGAGCCGGCGCTGGCCGCCGCGCGCATGGCGCGGGTGCGCCAGGGCGGCATGGAGAAAATCAGCTTCGGCTGGGCCGGCTCGACCGAGCCTGGCCGCCCGCACTACTACCGCATCCAGGGGCCGCTGTTCCTGATCGAGTACGACTGCTCGCAGAACGACGGCAACCATATCCACACCGTGTGGCGTGATTTCAGCGGCGATTTCGGCCGCGACCTGCTGCGCCAGCATTACGCCATGGCGCCGCGTGCGCCATCGTCAGCGGCGCGCGGGTCATCGCACCGCCACTAGGCCGGCGCGCTCGGGCGCGCCGGCGCTCCCCGCGGCTTACTTGATGGCGACTGGGTTGATGATCGCCTGCACGGCCCCGGTGATTCGCGAGGGCCCGAGCGTGAACAGGAACTCCCAGGCCTTGTCCTTCACCATCTCCTCGGTGTTCATGTTCTCCAGAATGTAGATGCCGTTCATCGGCAACAGGATCTGGTGCACTTCGAACACGCCCTGGTTCGGCTCGAAGGGGATGACTTCCAGGCCCCAGGTGTCCGCGCCGACCGCCGCCACGCCACGCTCGGCGAGATACTTCGCACCGCCAACGCCGAGGCCGGGTTCAACCGAGCCGTACCGCTTGTTGTCCTTGCCAATGAGCTTGGTCCAGCCCGTGTAGAACAGCACCACGTCGCCCCGGTCGATGCTCTTCACGCCCTGGCGCTTCATCGCGCCCTCGATCTCGGCGCGATTGAACGGCGTGCCCTCCTTGACGATGTCGGTGTTGAAAAAACCAGCCATGTCGAGCAGGATGCCGCGCGTCGCGAACGGCGGGACTTTCTCTATCCCGAGCTTGGTAAGTCCGCCGGCCTGCGCGAAGTCCTGCGCCTTGTTGCAGTTGTAGTAGACGTTGTCTATGCCGATATGGCCCAGCCCGTCGAGTTGCGAGCCGATGCCGACCCAGCCCATGATGATGTCGTCGTTGTAGGTGGTTTTCGTCGGCCCGAGCGTGGCGCCCCCTTGCTGGCCCGGTTGGACAATCGAAATCGAGAACGTGCGCGGCGGAAACGCCGGCGTGTCCTTGTTGGTCTCGATGCCAAGCGCGTATGCCTTGCCGCGAGTGATGGTCCTGACCCCTTGCAGCGTCTTCTCGGGGGTAATGTAGTTGGCGTTGCCGATCTGGTCGTTGGGACCGAACTTCGAGGGGAAGCATGTCTGCTGCTGGGCCAGCGCGGTTCCGCAGGCGGCAGCGGCGCCGATCGCGGCGATCACGAGTGTTGCCTTGTGCATGGTGGTCTCCCTTGAGATGGCAAAACTGGATGTTGCCGCTACGGTATATTCGCTGCGTGCCTATGTCAATTCCAGGAGACCGTGAATGAACCCGAACAGCTTCGAAAGCCGCCTGAAGGCGGACGGTTACGACGAAATCGAGACTAAACAGCTTGCGGCAAAGTGCGACAACGCGACGCACGCCCATCCGTTCGATGTGCGCGCGCTGGTGCTGGAGGGCGAGATCACGCTTACCGTCGAGGGCACCGCGCGCGCCTACCGCAATGGCGACGTGTTCACGATGGCTGCCGGCTGCAGGCACGCCGAGCTGGTCGGCGGCGAGGGCGTACGCTATCTCGTCGGCAGAAGGCGAACCGCGCAGCCCTAATCCTTGAAGTCCCTGCGCTCCAGCAGCCAGGAAATCGCGAAGCCGATCACCAGGCCCCAGAACGCGGCGCCGATGTTGAAGATCGGAACGTCCGCCACGGTCACCAGGAACGTCACCAGCGCGCCAAGCGCAAACTTGCCGCCGAACGCCACGCCGAACGCGGTCTGCAGCACGCGCAGCATCGCGAGACCCCCGAGCGCGGCGATGAACGCCGTTGGCGTGGAGAGCAGCAGGCGCACGAAGAGCGGCGCGAGCAGGCCGAACACGAGGGCGAGTAATCCGACGACCACGCCCGCCGTGTAGTGCCGGTGCTTCTCGCCCGAGGACGAGATGATCGCGTTGACCGGGCCCGTGAGGCAGGTCGAGACCGAGCCCACGAACGCCGTGACGATCGAGCCCGCGCCGCAGGCGACCGCGATCGCGTCGATCGGCGGCTTGTGGCCCGCCGCGCTTAGCACCGCGAAGCCCTGCCCGTTCTGCACCACCAGCACCGTGATCGCGAGCGGCACCACCAGCTCGATCATCGCCTGCCAGGAAAACGCGGGCGCATAGAGATTGGGGGGCGCAAGCTGGAATGTGGTTTCTCCCGGGTTGTATTTGCCAAACAGGAGAATGCAAAGGATTCCCACAACCATGGCGCCGATCAGCGGCGGAACGATTTTCTCGAGCTGTTTCCAGAATGAAAGAACCAGGAACGCGAGCACCATCGGCGCCACGATCGAAAATTCATCCCGCACGGCGTGGACTAATCCCGTCCCGAAGCGCAGGAACACGCCCGCCACCATCGCCATCACGATCGGCATCGGCGCGGCTTCCGTGCAGCGCCGCACCCAGCCCGAGAGCCCGAGTGCCGTCATCAGCGCGCCGGTGGCGATGAAGGCGCCGATCACCTCGGGGAATGACAGGTGCCCGAGCGCCGGCCCGACCAGCACCGCGCCCGGGATGCTCCAGAAGAACACCAGCGGCTGGCGGTAGAAGAGGCAGAAGGCGATGCTGATCAGGCCGTTGATGAAGAACGCGCCGAAGATCCAGGACGACAGGTCGGATTCGGCGAGCCCGCCC
>JANNXB010000477.1:0-3889 GCA_031409355.1 Betaproteobacteria bacterium
GCCACCGTCTTGAAGCGCTCGTATTCGGAGACGACGAAGGCCTGCATCTCCCTCGGCGAGTGCAACGCCTCTACTGTCGGGCGGCCCGCCTGGTAATTCCGGGCTTCGGGGGTCAGCCAGGCGGCCTTGAAGGCCTCGTGCAGCTTGTTGACGATGGCATCCGGCGTTTCGCTGCGCACCATGATCGAGGACCAGACGTGGCTGACGACCTCCGGGTATCCGCTTTCCTTCATGGTCGGCACGTCCGGCAGCTGGGCCATGCGCGCTTCACCCGTCTGCGCGAGCGCGCGCAGGCGGCCGTCCTTGACGAGCGGCACGATGCTGCTGAAGTCGATGGCGGCAAACGGCACCTGGTTGCCCGCGAGGTCGGTGACGGTCTGCGACAGCCCCTTGTAGGGCACGTTGACCAGCTTGATGCCCGTCGCCACGCCCAGCCATGCGGCGACGATCTCGTAGCCGGCGGAGTAGGTGCCCACCGGAAGCGGGTTGGGCGAATTCCTGGTTGCCTGGACGAGATCCGCGATCGTCTTGTACGGCGTGCCTGAGCCGACGACGAAAGCGACGGGCGTGAGGCCGAACAGGAACACTCCCCGGAAATCCTTGATCGGATCGTAGGGCAGGTCCTTCATGACGATCGGGTTCACGGTGATCGGCGAATTGGTGCCGACGAAGAGCGTATAGCCGTCCGCAGGCTGGCCCTTGACCGCCAGCGCGGCCGTCACGCCGCTGCCGCCGGGGCGGTTCTCGACCACGATCGGCTGCCCCAGCGTCCTGGAAACGAATTCGCCGTAGAAACGCGGGTTGCTGTCGGCGCCGCTGCCCGGGCCGAACGGCACGATGATCTTGATGGGCCGTGAAGGATACGGCTGCGCCGTATGGGGCCCGGCCTGCGCTGCAGCGCCTCCCGAGCCGGCGAGCAGCGCGGCTGTGAAGATAACGAGCGCGACGGCCGCAATTCTTCCTTTCATGGTGTTTCCTCCCTCGGGGGCCACTATACGCCGCGCCGAAAGCTCTCCATCAACAGGTCGTCGAAGATCGCGACGGCGCGCGTCCAGCCGGCGGAGGCGCCGCGAATCTTGTGCGGGAAGCAGGAGACGACGAAGCCGTCGGCGGGAATCGCCTCCAGGTTGTGCAGCTTCTCCAGGTGGCAGTAGCCGATGTCGCGCCCGGCTTTGTGTCCTTCCCAGATCAGGCTGGCGTCCTTCGTCTCCTTGTATTTCTCCGCGGTGTAGACGAAGGGCGCGTCCCAGCTCCATGCGTCGGTGCCAGTGAGGCGCACGCCGCGCTCGAGCAGGTACATGGTCGCTTCGTAGCCCATGCCGCAGCCGGCACTGACGTAGTCGTCGTTGCCGTAGCGCGAGCCGGCGCGGGTGTTCACCATCACGATCTCGAGGGGTTTCAAGGTGTGCTTGATTCTTTTCAACTCTGCTTCAACGTCGTCTGCCGTAACGACGTAGCCATCCGGCAGGTTCCGAAAATCCAGTTTCACGCCGGGCTGAAAGCACCAATTCAGGTCCACCTCATCGATCGCAATTGCCCGCTCACCTTTGTTCATGGTCGGGTGGAAGTGATACGGCGCGTCGAGGTGCGTGCCGTTGTGCGTGATGAGCTCGACCTTCTCCACCGCCCAGGCGGCGCCGTCGGGCAGGTCTTCCTTTTTCAGCCCGGGAAAGAACGGCGCCATCTGCGGGAACGTCGATTGATGGTCCATGTAGGTGATCTTCGGGCCGAAGGGCGGCGGGTCGGAGATCACGTCGTTCTCTAGATAGATGGAAAGATCGACGATTCTGCGGGGCATCGCGCTTACCTCCTGGCGTGGCGGATCAGGAATGCATTGATGTCTTCGATTTTCAGCTGCGGCTCGCCGGGGACCGGCTTGGAGCCCACCACACGGTTCATCCATTCCATGTTCTTCTGCATGCGCTCGACCACCACGGGCCATTCCTTCGCGGTGTGCATGCGGGGATCGGGCAGCGCATGGCATTGCCCGCAGGCGACGCGAAAGGACTGCGCGGCGGGCGCATTCACCTCGGGTAACTTCTTCTCATCGACCGGCCGCAACGCGTGCTTGCGATGGTAGGCGGTAATCGTTTGCTCTTCCTCGAGCGAGGGCGCTTCCACGCCGGCCATCATCTCCGCCATCAGCTTTCCCATGTTCCCCTTGCCCTCCATGCGCGGCACCATGCGGCGCACGACGGAAGGCCAGCGCCCCGCGTCGTGCATCGCCGGGTTGGCGAGGTTGTGGCACTGCACGCAGTAGCGCTGCGTGAGCTGCGCGCCGCGCGAGCGCGGCTCGGGCAGCACCGCAGGCTCGAAGCCGGGCGGGATGATGCGCTCGAGCATCGGCCCGTGAGGACTGTCTTTCCAGGGCTTTTCGGCCTGCACGGGGAGAGCAAGGAAAAAAAAGATCAGAAAGCTAGAGCGCATTGCTTCTGTCCCCGCGAGAAAAGCCCATCAATGAATTCGTCACGCCCTTTCCCACCGCGAGCACCTTGAAGAGTTCGCCCATCTCCGCGGGCGACAGCAGTTTTTGCACTGCCGCGGCGATGGGCAGGTAGCGTTTCGGGTCGGCGGGATTTTCTTCGGCAAGCAGGTCGGTGATGCCGCAATTGATCAGGAACTGCGCCTGGCTGGTGTAGCCAAGCAGCTCCAGCCCCGCTTCGTCCGCCGCCCGAGCAAGGGCGCTGAAGTCCACGTGCGCCGTCACGTCCTGCAGGCCCGGCAGGTAGAACGGGTCGCCGTGCACGTGGTGCCGGTAGTGGCAGGCGAGCGTTCCAATGGAGCGTTGCGGATGAAAGTACTCGCGCGCCGGGAAACCGTAATCGATGACGAGGATCGCGCCGCGTTCGAGCGAGGCGCCGAGCGTTCGCATCCACGCACGCGCAGCGAGTGCAAGTTCGCTCTCATAGCGGCCCGAAGGTGGAAGGTCTGGGTTTATTTTTTCCGATTCAGACAGCACCAACCCAGCTGCCGCGCGATCGCACCACGCAAGCTGCCCTTCGTTGGCGCAAACGCCGCGCTCGAGCACGCCATCGCGCGTCCAGGCGAGCGCGTGCACCGGCATCGCGTCCACCACCTCGTTGGCGAGCATCACGCCCTTGAAGCGTTCGGGCAGGCGCTCGAGCCATTGCGCACGATGGCCGAGCTTTTGCTGCTGGCGTTGCCTCAATTCGGGACTTGTTTCGAGAATCTGGTAATGCACACCTGGAATTTCAAAAGTCAAAACCTCGGCAAGGACGCCGGAGCCGGCGCCGAATTCGAGGATGGCGTCGCCGGGCTGCAGCAACTGCGCGACCTGGCGCGCGAGCGTGCGTCCGAACAGCGGCGAGAGTTCCGGCGCGGTGACGAAGTCGCCGCCCGCGCCGAGCTTGCGCGCGCCGGAAGCGTAGTAGCCGAGGCTTGGCTCGTAAAGGACGCGTTCCATGTAGCGTGCGAAGGACATCCAGTTGCCAGAAGCTTCCAGTTCCACCCCGATGCGCTCCAGAAGGGCTCGGCTTGTCGCGAGCGCCTGAGCATCGGGCGGCGGTAGCTCTGAAGGGCGCATCCCTCTGAATTTACCCTAGAATTCCACTCTGCCATGGGTGAGGAAATGCAGGGGAAGACAGCAATCGTGACCGGCGCCGCCAGGCGCATCGGCGCGGCGATCGCGCGGCGCCTGCATGCCTCCGGTGCGAACGTGCTGCTGCATTACCGTGGCGCCGAATCCGAGGCCGCGAGCCTGGAAGCGGAGTTGAATGCCGCGCGCGCCAAGAGCGCTTACAAAGTGAAAGCGGACCTGCTGGCGCCGATCGCGCCCAGGTCCCTGGTCAGCGCCGCCGTCGAACGCTTTGGCCGGCTCGATGTGCTGGTCAACAACGCCTCGACGTTCTATCCCACCGCCGTGGGTTCG
>JANNXB010000478.1:0-7725 GCA_031409355.1 Betaproteobacteria bacterium
CTCGGCATTCACGCGACCCGCCTCGACATCGCCAACCGCGACATCGAGCAGGACGAAGCCCTGGATCTCAACTGCGCCTGGTATGCGGACATCCTGATGACCTTGACGCAAAGAGCGGCCACCGTGCCGCGCAAGGCATAATTCGCCGCGCATGATGCGTGAATTGCTAGCCGACTACCAGCCGGCGGAATCCCGCTACGACGAGATGCTTGCCGCACCGTCCGTACCGCGCACGCACTGGCAGCACATGTTCGAGCAGCTTTCGGCGACGCCGGCGGAGGCGATGCGCGAGCGCGCGCAATGGCTGCAGCGCCAGGTGCGCGAAAACGGCGTCACCTACAACGTCTATGCCGATCCCGAGGGCGCCGACCGCCCCTGGGAACTCGACATGCTGCCGCTGATCCTGCCCTCCGACGAGTGGGCCGGCATCGAAGCGGCGATCCGGCAGCGCGCGACGCTGCTGAACAAGGTGCTGGTGGACGTCTACGGCGAGCAGCGGCTGCTCGCCGAGGGCCTGCTGCCGCCCGCCCTGATCTACGGCCATTCCGGTTACCTGCGTCCCTGCCGCGGCATCAAGCCGCCCGGCGGCGTGATGCTCCATATGTACGCCGCCGACCTCGCCCGCTCGGCCGACGGCCGCTGGTGGGTGGTGGACGACCGCACGCAGGCGCCATCGGGCGCGGGCTACGCACTCGAGAACCGGCTTGTGATCTCCCGGCTCTACCCCGAATTGTTCCGCGACCTGCGCGTGCAGCGCCTGGCGAGCTTTTTCGCCACGCTCCGGGATAGCCTCGCGCACTGGGCCCCGGCCGGTGGCGCCGCGCCCTTCATGGTGCTGGTGACGCCCGGACCGCACAACGAGACCTATTTCGAGCACACCTACCTCGCTCGCTACCTCGGCATACCGCTGGTGGAGGGCAACGACCTCACGGTGCGCGAGGACAAAGTCTGGCTCAAGACGCTCTCCGGCCTGCAGCGCGTGCACGTGATCCTGCGGCGCCTGGACGACGACTACTGCGACCCGCTGGAACTGCGCAGCGATTCGGCGCTCGGCATCGCGGGTCTCGTCAGCGCGACGCGCCGCGGCAACGTGCTGGTGGCCAACGGCCTGGGTTCGAACCTGCTCGAGACCGGCGCCCTGCTCGGTTTCCTGCCCCAGCTCTGCGAGCACGTACTGGGCGAATCGCTCAGGATGCCCTCGGTCGCCACCTGGTGGTGCGGCGAACCGGCGGCGCTCTCCGACGTGGTGAAGAAGCTCGATCGCGTGGTGATCAAGGGCGCCTATTCACAGATGCGCGTCGATCCCATGTTCGGCGAGGACCTCGATGAGCGCGGCCGGGCGCGCGTCGCCGCGATGCTCAAGGCGCGCCCGCAGATGTACGTGGCGCAGGAGCTGGTGCAGTTCTCCCAGGCGCCGGTCTGTGACCCGCGGCGCAACCAGCTGCTGCGCGCGAGCGCCATCGGCCTGAGGGTCTACGCCTGCGCCAGCCCGAACGGCTACGTGGTGATGCCGGGTGGCCTGACGCGCGCGGCCACCGGCACGGACGCGCGCGTGATCTCCATGCAGCGCGGCGGCTCAAGCAAGGATACCTGGGTGCTTTCGGCCGGGCCGGTCAGCACCTTCAGCCTGCTAAAGCGCCAGACCGGAGCGCAGGACCTGGTGCGCACGGGCCTGAACCTTTCCAGCCGCGTGGTGGAGAACCTGTACTGGTTCGGCCGCAGCAGCGAACGCTGCGACAACCTGGCGCGGCTGCTGCGCCTGGCGCTGTTGCGCGTGATCGAGGAAGGCCCGGCCGAGCGCGACAAGTCGTGGGCCGGGATCGCGGGCCTGCTGCAGACCGCCGGCGTCTTCGGCGATGCGTCCGCGGCCGCGGACGAGATTTCCGACGGGGCCGCGGTGGCGCGCACGCTGCGCGCCGCCGTGCTGGACGACTCGCGCCCGGGCCTCGCCGGCAGCCTGAAGGAACTGCTGCGCGTGGCGGCGCAGTTGCGCGAGCGGCTGTCGCTCGACAACTGGCGCACCCTGAACTACATGGCGCGGCGCCTGCAGGCCGGCCGCGGCAGGAAGATCCCCGTTTCAGAGACCCTCGCCGAACTCGACCGCGACATCGCCGCCTTCATGACCCTGGCCGGCTTCGCGCTCGATGGCATGACGCGCGACCATGGCTGGCGGTTCCTGTCCATCGGGCGGCGCATCGAACGCCTGCAGTTCGCCTGCAGCGTGCTGCTGCAGGCGCTAAAGGGACCGGTGGAAGCCGACCTCACCTGGCTGCTGGAGCTCGCCGATTCGAGCGTCACCTACCGCTCGCGCTACATGGCGCGGCCTGAATGGCTGCCGGTGCTGGACCTGCTGGTGCGCGACGTGACCAACCCGCGTTCGGTGGCGTTCCAGCTCAAGGGCCTGCACGATTTCGTCGGCCGCGTGAAGGACGCCTACGGCGTGGGCGACGCTTCGGGCTCAGGCGTCGAGGAGAGCTTCGAAGCCGCCCTGATGTCGCTGGAAGCGCTCGATCCCGGCATCGACCTGCAGCACGGCAGCGCAAGGCTGGCAACCCTGCTGCAGGACTGGCACGACGCATCCTCGCGCCTTTCGGAGCAGCTCGGCCTGCGCTTCTTTTCCCACGTCGGCGAAGTCAATCGCCAGACGTTCGCGATGTGAAGCAGGGCGCAATGTGAAATACAACGTCCTGCACGAAACGCTGTACGACTACGAGAGCCCGGTGGTGTTGTCGCAGCAGCTGCTGCACCTGACGCCGCGCGTGCTCGATTTCCAGACGCTCCTCGGGCATCGCATCGCGGTCGATCCCGTCCCGGCCGAAACCAGCACGCGCGACGACTACTTCGGCAACCCGGTGACGCAGATCCTGCTGGCCGCGCCGCACGGCCGGCTTTCGGTAAGCGCCGAATCGCAAGTGGAAGTGATGTCGCGTTCCCTGCCCGAGGACGGCGCTGCATGGGAGGACGTGCGCGACGGCCTGCGCCGTCCCGGCGCGCCGCTCGACCCGGTCCAGTTCATGTTCGAATCGCCGCACGTGGAGCTTAGCCGCGACCTCGCGGCTTACGCGGAACCCAGTTTCCCGCGGGGCCGCAAGCTGCTCGCCGCGGCGCTCGACCTGACCCGGCGCATCCACGCCGATTTCACCTTCGACCCGAAAGCCACCAGCGTATCGACGCCCTTGCGGGAGGTGCTCGCCAGGCGCCGTGGCGTTTGCCAGGACTTCGCCCATTTCATGACCGGCTGCCTGCGCGTGCTGGGCCTTCCGGCGCGTTACATGAGCGGCTACATACGCACCACGCCGCCGCCCGGCCAGCCCAGGCTGGTGGGCGCAGATGCTTCGCACGCCTGGGTGTCTGTCTACTGTGGCGCCGCGAAATGGGTGGACCTTGACCCTACAAACAACGTCGTGGTGGGCGACGGACACGTCACGCTCGCCTGGGGACGGGATTTCAGCGACGTCACGCCGATGCGCGGCGTGATCCTGGGCGGCGGCGAACAGGAACTTGACGTCAGGGTGACGGTAACGCCGCTGTAGAATTGTTCGCATGGCCGACCGGAAATTCGGGTTCGAAACGCTTTGCCTGCACGCGGGGCAGATTCCGGACGCCGCCACCGGCGCGCGCGCGGCGCCGATCTACCAAACCACTTCGTTCGTGTTCGACTCCGCCGAGCACGCGGCCAGCCTCTTCAACCTGCAGACCTTCGGCAATGTCTACTCGCGGATCTCGAATCCGACGGTGGCGGTGTTCGAGGAGCGCATGGCGGCGATCGAGAACGGCCGCGCCGCGCTCGCCTGCGCCACCGGCCAGGCCGCCGAAGCCACCGCGATCCTGACCCTGTGCAAGGCCGGCGACCACATCGTCTCGGCCTCGACGCTGTATGGCGGCACGCACACGCTGCTGGGCGTGAATCTGAAGAAGCTGGGCATTGATACGACTTTTGTTCATCCGGACGACCCGGTGAAGTTCGCTGAAGCGATAAAGCCCAACACCAAGCTCCTCTACGCCGAAACCCTCGGCAATCCACTCATCAACATCGTCGACATCGAGGCGCTGGCGAAGATCGCGCGCGCCCACGACATACCGCTGGTGCTAGACAACACCGTGCCCTCGCCCTACCTGTGCCGCCCCTGCGACTGGGGCGCGGACATCGTGATCCATTCGGCGACCAAGTACATCGGCGGCCACGGCACCACCATGGGCGGCGTGATCGTCGAATCCGGCAGGTTTGATTGGGGAAAAGGCGGGGTCAACGGCAAGTTTCCCGAGTTCACCACCCCCTCGCCCGGCTACCACGGCGTCATCTTCCACGAGACCTTCGGCGATTTCGGCTTCACCATGAAGGCGCGCATGGAGATCATGCGCACCTTCGGCCCGGCGCTCTCGCCGATGAGCGCCTGGCTGCTGCTGCAGGGCCTGGAATCCATGCCGGTTCGAATGGACCGGCACTGTGCGAATGCCCTGGCTGTCGCTCATTTTTTGAAAAATCATCCGAGAGTGGCGTGGGTGAACTACCCCGGCCTTCCCGAAGACAAGTACTACACGCTGGCAAAGAAATACCTGCCGAAAGGCGCATCCGGGCTTCTGAATTTCGGTGTCAAGGGCGGATCAAAGGCGAGCGAAAAATTCATCGACGCCGCGGAGTTCATGAGCCACCTCGCCAACATCGGCGACGCGAAGACGCTGATCATCCACCCGGCCTCGACCACGCACCGGCAGATGAGCGACGAGGAGCAATTGAAGGCGGGCGTCACCCCCGACATGATCCGCATGTCGGTGGGCATCGAATCGCTTGACGACATCCTGTGGGATATCGACCAGGCCCTCACCCAATCGGAGAAAGCATGATCAGCTACCAGTTTCTCGAACACGGCAAGCCGCTGCAGAAAGTCCTGCAGGACACCCCGAAGCCCAAAGGCACCGAGGTACTGGTGCGCATCACGCGTTCGGGCGTGTGCCACTCCGACCTGCACATCTGGGACGGCTACTTCGACTGGGGCGGCGGCAAGAAATTCTATGTGAAGGAGCGCGGCTGCGTTCCGCCGTTCACCTTGGGGCACGAGCCCTTCGGCGTTGTGGAAGCTTTTGGCTCAAAGGCAAAAGGCGTGAAGGTTGGCCAGAGGCGCATCGTGTTTCCGTGGATCGGTTGCGGCAAGTGCGCGGTATGCAAGGCCGGCCAGGACAACTACTGCGTGTCGGGCTCCCGCATTCCCGGCGTGACCCGCCCCGGCGGCTACGCAACGCATCTCCTCGTGCCCGACCCCAAGTACCTGGTCGACGCCGCTGGCGTGGACGAGGCCTTCGCTGCGACGCTCGCCTGCTCGGGCCTGACGGCGTACAGCGCCGCTGCCAAGCTTCCGGAGCTCGCACCCAACGACCGCGTTGCGGTGATCGGCTGCGGCGGTGTCGGCCTCGCCTGCGTTGCGGTGCTGCGCGCGATGGGGCTCAAGCACATCGTCGCCTGCGACATCGACCCAACCAAGCTCGCCGCCGCCGCGAAGCTGGGCGCGAAAACGCTGCTCGACACGCGCCAGGCGGACACGCCACAGAAGCTCGCCGGCATCGCCGCGGCGATCGACTTCGTCGGCACGCCGCAGACCGCTGCGGCGCCGCTCGCGGCGCTGCGCAAGGGCGGCCGCTACATCCTCGTGGGCCTGCACGGCGGTGAGCTCGCCCACCCGATGCCGCCGATCGCGCAGCGCGCCATCGGCATCGTCGGCTCCTACGTCGGCAACCTCGCGGAGTTGAAGCAGGTGGTGGCGCTGGCGAAGAAAAAGAAGCTGCGTCCGCTGCCGGTCTCGACTCGCCCGGCAGACGAGGTCAATGCCGTACTGCAGGAGCTGGTGGCCGGCAAGGTGCTCGGCCGCGTCGTGCTGGCGATGGACTAGAGCTCGAGGGTCATGAACACGCTGTGCGGATCCAGGACGTAGTCCGCGAACGGATCGCAGGGCTGGAATCCAAAGCGGGCGTAGAGGCTTAGAGCAGGCGCGAAGGCGTCCCCCGACCCTGTTTCCAGGCTCAGCCGGCGATAGGAGCGGCGGCCCGCCTCCTCGAGAATGTGGTGCAGGATCGCCGCCGCCACGCCCTTGCGCAGGTGCGGGGTGGCGGTACGCATGGACTTGATCTCGCCATGGCCCGGAGCGAGTTCCTTGAGGGCGCCGCAGCCCAGCAACTCGGCCCCATCCCATGCGCATTGCTCGCCCGGCTGGAAGGGACGAAATGGATGATGGCGAGCCTGCTATACGGAGCGGGGCTCAGGCTTCGCGAATGCCTGAAGCTGCGGGTCAAGGACGTCTATTTCGGCTATGGCCAGATCTCGGTGCGCGACGGCAAGGGTGGCAAGGACCGCATGACCATGCTTCCTGGTGCAGTCATCGAGCCCCTGCGCTCGCAACTCGCGCGCGTACAGGCGCTGCACGAACCCGATGTCGCGGAGGGCTATGGAGAAGTCGAGATGCCGTTCGCCCTCGATCGGAAGTATCCGAACGCCGCCCGCCAATGGGGCTGGCAGTACGTGTTTCCTTCGCGCAAACTCTCAACGGACCCGAGATCCGGCGTCGTTCGCAGGCATCACGTCTACGACGACGTTCTGCCTCGTGCGATCGGACAGGCGGCGCGCGCCGCTGGTATCGCCAAGCCGGTTGGCAGCCACACGCTCAGGCATTCGTTTGCCACCCACCTGCTCGCGTCGGGATACGACATCCGCACCGTGCAGGAATTGCTCGGCCATAGCGATGTAAGCACCACGATGGTCTACACCCATGTTCTCAACAAGGGCGGCCGCGGCGTGGCGAGCCCGCTGGACCGAATCGAGCAGGAGCGTGCTTCGTATGGACACACTTGAGCGGATTTCGGACCGCATTCTGGTCCTTCGCGGTATCCGGGTGATGCTCGATGCGGATCTCGCGCTTCTCTACGGCGTCGAAACCCGCCGGCTGAATGAGCAGGTCCGACGCAACCGGGACCGGTTTCCACTCGAGTTCATGTTTCGCATGACAAATCAGGAACTTGAAGCTTTGATATCGCAAAATGCGACTTCAAAGCCGGGCCGCGGCGGTACGCGCAAGCGTCCGCTGGTCTTCACGGAACACGGTGCGATCATGGCGGCGGCGGTGCTGAATTCGCCTCGCGCGGTCGAGGTATCGGTCTACGTGATACGCGCTTTCGTTCAGATGCGCGAAGCGCTCAGGATGCACAAGGAAATCGGTAAACGGCTGGACGACCTGGAACGCAAAGTAGGCACGCACGACCGTGGCATCGGACAGATCTTCGACGCGATCCGGCAGCTGACGCAACCGCCGGAATCTCCCAGGCGGCGCCGAATCGGTTTTCTATAGCGAAATTCCCTCTGCAGGATCGGAATGGCTCGCCCGGGCCGCTTACAATGGCACCATGAGCGTACCCTTCGACTGGAAATTCCCCTACAACTGGCCGCGTAAGCCGCTGTTCGCGCGCAACGTCGTTTGCACGTCGCAGCCGCTAGCCGCGCAGGCGGGATTGCAGATGCTGTACGCGGGCGGCAATGCGGTGGACGCGATCCTCGCCACCGCGATCACACTGACCCTGGTCGAGCCGGTGTCCAACGGCATCGGCTCGGACGCCTACGCCATCATCTGGGACGGCAAGCAGTTGCACGGCCTGAACGCCTCCGGGCGCTCCCCAGCGGCCTGGTCGCCTGAGTATTTCGCCAAGCAAGGCAAGGTGCCGGTGCGCGGCTGGGATTCCGTC
>JANNXB010000479.1:0-9401 GCA_031409355.1 Betaproteobacteria bacterium
TTCGATTCGGCGACGCATTGCGCGATGGCGCCAAAGGAAGTCGACGTGATCGCGGCGTCGAAAGGCAAGAAGATCGCGGTGTTCGGCCTGCCGGGCGCGTTTACCCCGACCTGCTCCGCCAAGCACGTGCCGAGCTTCCTCGACAACCTGGCCGCGTTGAAGGCGAAGGGCGTGAGCGAGGTGTGGTGCGTGGCGACCAACGATGCGTTCGTGATGGCGCACTGGGGCCGGGATTTCAAGGCGCTCGGCAAGATCCGCTTCCTGGGCGACGGCAGCGCGGCGTGGACCAAGGCGCTCGGCCTGGGCCTGGACCTCAACGCCCGCGGCATGGGCCTGCGCATGCAGCGCTTCTCGATGCTGGTGGACGACGGCGTGATCAAGTCGGTGAACATCGAAGGTCCGGGCAAGTTCGAGGTTTCCGACGGCGCGACGATGCTGAAACAGGCCTAGGACTGGCTGTTACAGCCTGATACAAATGCTCACAGCGTGCTACAGGGCGGGTCGGTAGCCTTCACCAGTCAATTCACTGGTAAGGAGCTCCAAATGAACCGATTCGTACCCGCCCTGGCGGCTGCCTGTTTCTCGCTCGCGGCCGCAATGGCTCACGCACAAGCCCCTGCCGGCGACGGCAAAGAGCCTGGAATGTCGGAGCGCGGCGGCCACCACCGCATGATGAAGTCCTGCAAGGACGAGCCCGACCCCGCCAAGTGCGAGGCGAACCGCAAGCAGATGCGCGAGAACATGAAGCAGGCGCACGAGTCCTGCAAGGACAAGCCCGACCGCCGCGCCTGCATGACGGAGTCGATGTGCGCGAAGTCGCCGGACCCGGCCAAGTGCCTGGCGGGCGCCAAGGAACGCCACGCGCGCATGAGCAAGCACATGGACGAGCGCCAGAAAGCGCACGAGGCCTGCACCGGCAAGCGCGGCGAAGAGTTGGGCAAGTGCCTGAAAGACCAGCGCGGCAAGCCGGGCCACGGCCAGCACGACAAGAAGGGTTAAGCACCACAGTTGCCGCCGCAGTCCAGCCTCACCCGACCTGAATTCCGCGCCGGACTGCGCGCGAGCCTGCCGCTCCTCATAGCGGTCGGGCCGTTCGGCCTGGTCACGGGTGTGGCGATGGCGGCCGGGGGCATCCCGCCGCTGGAAGCCATGGCGATGTCGATCCTGGTCTACGCCGGGGCCTCTATGCTCGCCGCCACGCAGCTCATCGCGGAAGGCGCGCCGGCGCTGATCGTCGTGGCCGCGGCGTTCATCGTCAACTTGCGCCTCCTGATGTACAGCGCCTCGATCCGCCCCTACTTCGCGGGCGAGCCGCTCGGCCGGCGCCTGTGGGTCTCCTACGCGCTGGTGGACAACCCCTACGCGCTCTTCATGCAGCGCTTCGGCCCGCATCCGGCCGCGCACGGCAAATTCGACTACTTCCTCGGCCTCTCCATCCCGATCTGGATCTGCTGGCAGGCGACGGTGGGCGCCGGCATCCTGGTGGGCAACCAGCTGCCAACCGCCTGGAAGCTGGAATTCGCCGCCCCGCTCGCCTTCATCGCCATGTCGATCCCGTTCCTGCGCGACAAGCCGATGGTGGCCGCGGCGGTGAGCGCGGGCATCACAGCCGTGCTCGCCCACGGCCTGCCGCTGCGCTCGGGGCTGGCGCTGGCGGCGGCCGTGGGGATCTGTTCCGGCCTTGGTTTTGAGTTCTTGTTGAAAAATTCAAAGAAATGAATCTCTGGCTCACCATCCTCGGCATGACGCTGGCGACCTTCGCGCAGCGCGCCTCGTTCCTGCTGCTGCCGCCGCAGGTGCAGCTGCCTGCACTCCTGCGCCGCGCGCTGCGCTACGTGCCCGCGGCGGTGCTGACCGCGATCTGGGCCCCGGAACTGATGCTGCAAAAGGGTGTCCTAAGCCTCGCCCTGAGCAACGAGCGCCTGCTGGCCGGAATCGTCGCCATCGCGATTGCGTGGCGCTTCCGGGTCACCTTCGGTACGATCCTCGCGGGACTGGCTGCTCTGCACCTTTTCGACTGGATGTTCTGAAAAAAACATGAAAAACCGCCTCTTCGGATTGCTGTTGCTGTTCGCGACTTTCGCCCCGTTCCCGGGTTTCGCCCAGGAAACGCCGCAGAAGGTCGTGACGATCGAAGGCGTCACCGAGTACCGCCTCGCCAACGGCCTGCGCATCCTGACCGTGCCAGACCCGGCCGCGAACACGGTCGGCGTGCATGTGACGTATTTCGTCGGCTCGCGCAACGAGGGCTACGGCGAGAAAGGCATGGCGCACCTGTTGGAGCACATGCTCTTCAAGGGCACCGCGAAACTGGGCAACATCAAGGACGAGCTGGCGAAGCGCGGCGCGCGTTTCAACGGCACCACCTCGAACGACCGCACCAACTACTTCGAGACGCTCTCGGCCAGCATGGAGAACCTCGACTGGGCGCTCGGCATGGAGGCCGACCGCATGGTCAACTCGCAGGTGCGCAAGGCGGACCTCGAGAGCGAGATGACGGTGGTGCGCAACGAATTCGAGATGGGCGAGAACAGCGCCCACGGCGTGCTCTCGCAGCGCATGTCGCGCGTGCTGTTTTCCGCGCACAACTACGGCTTTCCCAACATCGGCCTGCGCTCGGACATCGAATCGGTGCCGATCGAGCGCCTACAGGCCTTCTACCGCACCTGGTACCAGCCGGACAATGCGCTGCTGACCATCGGCGGGAAGTTCGACGAGGCCGGAGCGCTGGCGCTGGTCGCCAAACATTTCGGCCCAATTCCGCGAGCTACCCGCGTCATGCCCGCGCTCTACACCAGCGAGCCGACGCAGGACGGCGAGCGCTCGGTGACGCTGCGGCGCGCGGGCGACGTGCAAATCGTATCGGCGATGTACCGCATCCCCGCGGCCGGCGATCCGGGTTATCCGGCGGTGGACGTGCTCACGCAGGTGCTGGGCACGCCCGCGACCGGGCGCCTGCACCGCGCGCTGGTGCAGAAAGGCCTCGCCAGCTCCGCCTGGGGCTATGAGCGCATGCTGCGCGATCCTGGCTACGCCAGTTTCGGCGCCGAAGTACCCAAGGCCGGCGCGATCGAGCCGGCGCGCGACGCGCTGCTCGCCGCGCTCGAAGGCCCGGGACGCGCCGCGATCTCCGACGTCGAGGTCGAGCGCGCGCGCACCACGCTGCTGAACGAAGTCGAGAAGATTCAGCTCGATTCGGCCACGCTGTGGCGCACCCTGCCGGAATTCGCTTCCATGGGCGACTGGCGCCTCTTCTACCTCTACCGCGACCGGCTGCGCCAGGTCACCACGGCCGACGTGCAGCGCACCGCCGATGCCTACCTGAAGCCCGCCAACCGCGTGCTGGGGATGTTCCTGCCGACCGAGAAGCCCGACCGCGCCGCGATCCCGCCGGCGCCCGACATGCGCGCCGCGCTGGACGCCTACCGCAGCAGCGAGTCGGTGGACGCTGGAGAAGCATTCGAGCCCTCGCCGCAGAACATCGAGAAGCGCGTGATCCGCCGCACGCTCGCCAACGGCATCAAGGTCGCGCTGCTGCCAAAGAAAACACGCGGCGGCAACGTCGTGGCGACGCTGTCGCTGTACTGGGGCGACGAGAAGTCCAAGTCGGACCGCGGCCCCTCCTGCGGCCTGGCCAGCGGCATGCTGATGCGCGGCTCGCGCAAGCACACGCGCGCGGAACTGCGCGACGCCTTCGACAAGCTCAAGGCGAACGTGTCCGCGGGCATGGAGGGCGCCTCCGTCAACGTGCGCCGCGCGCAGCTCGACGACACGCTGCGCCTGGTGGCCGAGGTGCTGCGGGAACCCGCGTTCCCGGCCTCGGAGTATGAGGAGCTCAGGCGCGCCGCGCTGACCGGCACCGAATCGCAGCGCGGCGAGCCCGGGGCGATCGCGGGCGAGCGCCTCGCGCGCCACCTGAATCCCTACCCGCGCGGCCACTGGAACTATGCGGAATCCATGGAAGAGCGTATGGCGAGCCTCAAGGCCGCCACGCTGGACGACGCGAAGCGCTGCTACAGCGACATGGTCGGCGCCAGCGGTGCGCAATTCGTCGCGGTCGGCGACTTCGACGCCGACGCGCTCGCCAGGCTGGTCGAGGAGCTGTTCGGCAGCTGGAAGAATCCCGCGCCCTACGCGCGCATCCCGGAGCGCCACTTCGAGCGCCCGGCGCTGGAGCAGACCGTGCCCACACCGGACAAGGCGAACGCGGTGCTGCGCGCCGGCTTCAACCTGCCGCTGCGCGACGATCATCCAGATTTCCCGGCGCTGATCCTCGGCAACTACCTGCTGGGCGGCAGTTCGGCCGGCAGGCTGCCCGCGCGCGTGCGCGAGAAGGAAGGTCTTTCGTACAGCACCACCAGCCGCTTCAACGCCAGCCAGCTGGATGCGGCGGCCAGTTTCGGCCTGTCGTCCATCTACGCGCCGCAGAACCTCGCGCGCGTCGAGACCGCGATCCGCGAGGAACTGGCGCTCGCGCTGGACAAGGGCTTTACCGACGCCGAGGTCGAGGCCGCGAAAAGGAGCTACCTCGAGGCACGGCTGCTGGCGCGCTCGCAGGACGGCGGCATCGCCGGGCGCCTCGCCAACTACCTGTACGTCGGCCGCACCTTCGCCTGGGACATCGATTTCGAAAAGCGCCTCGCGGCGGTGGCACCCGCGCAGATCCGCGACGCCCTGCGCCGGCACATCGACCCGAAGAAACTCTCGGTACTGAAGGCCGGCGACTTCAAGTAATTCTCAGTTCTTTTTCAACAAGTCCCGGATTTCTTCCAGCAGGACCTCCTGACGCGGCGGCGCCGCAGGAACGGCCGGGACCGCGGCTTTCTCTTCCTCCCGCTTCAGGCGGTTGATCAGCTTGACGAGCAGGAACACCGCCACGGCGACGATCAGGAAGTCGAGGCAGGTCTGGAGGAATTTGCCGTACTTCAGCGTGGCCGAGCCGATTTTCACGGCGAGGCCGCTGAAATCCAGCCCACCCATCAGCGTGCCGATCAGCGGCATCACCACGTCCTCCACCACGGAGGCGACGATCTTGCCGAAGGCCGCGCCGATGATCACGCCCACGGCGAGGTCCATGACGTTGCCCTTGACCGCGAATTCGCGGAATTCCTTCGCGATGCTCATGTGCTGTTGACTCCTAGTCGATGAGATCGTAGCTGACTTCCAGGATTTCAAGTTCCTCGATGCCGCCGGGGGTCCTGAGGAGCACTTTATCGCCCTCGCGCGCCTTGATGAGCGCCTTCGCGACCGGCGAGATCCAGGAAACGCGGTGCTTCGATGTGTCGGTCTCGTCGATGCCGACGATGGTGATCGTCTTGTCCTTCAGTTTTACGGATGCGCCGAAAAACACCTGGTCGCTGTCGCGGCCCGCCGAATCCACCACTTCGGCCGCCTCAAGCCGCTTGATCAGGAAGCGCACCCGGCGGTCGATCTCGCGCAGGCGCTTCTTGCCGTAGAGGTAGTCGCCATTCTCCGAGCGGTCGCCGTTCTTGGCCGCCCACGACACGGTGCGCACGACCTCGGGGCGCTCGACCTCGACCAGTGCCTTGAGCTCGGCCTTGAGGCGCGCGTAGCCGGCGGGCGAGATGTAGTTTTTTGCCGGGGGCGGGGCAGGCTCGTGTTCCGGCGCCTCGTCGTCGTCCTCGGACTCGCGCACGAAAGCCTTGGACATGGCCCCAAATTCTACGACAATCCGGGGTGCGGGCCAGAAGAGCCCGGCCGGCACCCAGGGGAGACGTACATGGCGCTTCAGAAAACGATCGAAAAAGACGACCTGCTGACCCGGATGCGGGTGCGCGAGGTGGCGCTGTTTGGCCTGATCGCGATGGCCGCGATCCTCGCCCAGATGCCGCACGAGATCCTCGAGGAATACGGCATCAACCGCAACTACCTGTTGGGGGTGCTCGGCTGCGGCATCATTCTCGGCCTGTTCTTCTACCTGAAGTTCTTCTTCTTTCTCGCCGTGGTGCTGCTGATCCTCGGCGCCAACCTCGACCAGCAGCTCGCCGACTACGTCAACATCTCCAAGATCCCGCTGGTCCTGTCGCTTACCGCGATGGTCGGCATCCAGCTGATCAACTACTTCGTGCACCTGATGCCCACCGGGCTGGAAGAGAAGCCCAAGGAAAAGAGCCCGGAAGGCGTGCGCGCCCTCTTCTACGGCATCGAGAAGAGCAACCTGGTCTACGCGCAGAAAGTGCTGCAGATGAATTTCGACGCCAACGTGCTGCACGACAACGGCTACACCGCCCTCGCCTACGCCGCGATGAAGGGCAACGGCCGCATGGTCGAGCTGCTGCTCAGAAACGGCGCCGACCCGACTGTGGTCACCAAGGAAGGCGACACGCCGGTGGAACTCGCGCTCCGGCTCGGCCACTCCGAAGTGGCGGACATCCTCAAGACCGCGCGCCAGCAGATGAAGGCGGGCGCCGAGCCCGCCGCGGAGCCCAAGCCGGCATGAAGCTGGCGGTCGCCGCGCTGCTGTCTTGCGCGGCGGTTGCCACACACGCGCAGAATCCGCCCCTTGAGCGGATCCAGCTTCCTCCCGGTTTTCGCGTCGAGGTCCTCGCCTCGGTGCCCAATGCCCGTTCGCTCGCGCTGGGCGCGAAAGGCACCCTGTTCGTCGGCAGCCGCTCGGGCGGCGCGGTGCACGCCGTCGCTCCCGGCGGCAAGGTGTCGAAAATCGCCGACGGCATGTCGATGCCCAACGGCGTCGCCTTCAAGGATGGGACCTTGTATATCGCCGAGGTCGGGAAGATCTTCAAGATCGACAATGCGGAGACAAGCCCGTCCGCGAAACCTGAGCTCATTTACGACAAGCTGCCGCGCGACGTGCACCACGGCTGGAAATTCATCCGTTTCGGCCCGGACGGAAAACTCTACGTGCCGATCGGCGCTCCCTGCAACGTCTGCGACAGGGATGGGTATGCACAGATTGGTTTTTTGGATTTAAAGACTCAAGAATTCAAAACCCATGCAAAAGGCGTAAGAAACACAGTCGGCTTCGACTGGCACCCTCAAACTCGGGAACTCTGGTTCACCGACAACGGCCGCGACTGGCTGGGCGACGAGCTGCCGGCAGACGAACTGAACCACGCGCCGCGCGCCGGCATGCATTTCGGTTTCCCGTACTGCCACCAGGGCGACCTGCCAGACCCGGAATTCGGCCCCGGCCGCAAGTGCGCCGAGTTCCAGCCACCGGCGCAGAAGCTAGGCCCGCACGTCGCGGCGCTCGGCATGCGCTTCTATACCGGGACCATGTTCCCAGCCGAATATCGAAATCAGATTTTCATCGCCGAACACGGCTCCTGGAATCGTTCGAAGAAAAGCGGGTATCGAATTTCCGTTGTAAAAACAGAAGGAAACAAAGTGCTTTCCTACCAGCCCTTCGCCCAAGGCTGGCTCCAGGGAGAATCGGCCTGGGGCAGGCCCGTGGACCTCGAAATCCTGCCGGACGGGTCGCTGGCGGTTTCGGACGACAGTGCCGGCCTGATCTACCGGATCAGCTACTCAGGACCACGCTGATACTGTAAGCTTATACAGTCTGCCGAGTGCCTACCCCTACCGGTAGGAAAGTGCGCCGCGCGGCCCCAAGGGGTACGCTGCAACGCCAGAGTCTTCCAAGTCTTTGGAAGATTTGAATAACCGGCCTGCGGGCCGAGGCGCTCCCAGACCCCACAATTAGTGGCTTGCGCGGTTTAAAAACCGCTATAGACTCAGTTACATACAACAGATACTTGATGTGAGATCCTAAAAATCATGACAGATCAGGCCCTCTCCCTTAACAAATCGCCCGCCGACCTGGCCGACCAGGAGATCTGCCGCGAGGCGCTGATCGAGAAGTACGCCAAGGGCGGCGAAACCTCGATCGAGCAGGTGCGCGCGCGAGTAGCGCGGGCCCTGGCGCAGGTGGAGGCCGAGGGCGACCGGGCGAAGTGGGAGAAGCGCTTCGCCAAGGCGCTGGCGGACGGCTTCATCCCTGCCGGCCGCATCAATTCAGCCGCGGGTGTTGCCCTGCAGGCGACCCTGATCAACTGCTTCGTGCAGCCGGTCGGCGACTCGATATCGGAAGTCGTGGACGGCAAGCCCGGCATCTACACGGCCCTCGCGGAGGCCGCGGAGACCATGCGCCGCGGTGGCGGCGTGGGCTACGACTTCTCGTCCATCCGCC
Organism: Betaproteobacteria bacterium; assembly: GCA_031409355.1. Lineage (GTDB taxonomy): Bacteria > Pseudomonadota > Gammaproteobacteria > Burkholderiales > SG8-39 > RBG-16-66-20. The sequence goes on from JANNXB010000479.1 coordinate 8,171, forward strand.
CCAAGGGCGCCGAGGTCAAGGGCACCCAGTCGCGCGCCAGTGGGCCGGTGTCGTACATGCGCGTCTTCGACCGCTCCTGCGAAACGGTGGAATCGGCGGGCGCGCGCCGCGGCGCGCAGATGGGCGTGCTGCGCTGCGACCACCCCGACATCGAGGATTTCATCCACGCCAAGGACAAGGGCGACCTCGCCAACTTCAACATCTCGGTCGGCGTCACCGACGAGTTCATGGCGGCCGTTGAAAAGGATCTTTCAGTAGATCTGGTGCATAAGGCAAAACCCTGGAGCGAAAAAGCCACTCAGCGTCCTGACGGCCTGTGGGTCTACCGCAACGTGCGGGCACGGGACCTGTGGGACCAGGTCATGCGCTCGACCTACGACCACGCCGAGCCCGGCGTGCTGTTCCTCGACCGCATGAACCGGGACAACAACCTGTACTACTGCGAGACCATCGAGGCGACCAATCCCTGCGCCGAGCAGCCGTTGCCGCCGTATGGGTGTTGCTGCCTGGGGTCGATCGACCTGACGAAGTTCATTTCGAATGCCTTTTCCGAGCATGTGAAATTCGATTTCAAAAAATTCTCCGAGACAGTCCATACCTCGGTGAGGATGCTCGACAACGTGCTGGAAGTTACGGCCTGGCCGCTAGAGCAGCAGCGCAAGGAAGCGATGGCAAAGCGGCGCGTCGGCCTCGGCTTTACGGGGCTGGGCGATGCGCTCGCGATGCTGCGCCTCAGGTACGACGGGGAAGAGGCTCGCGCCATGGCGGCGCGTATTTCGGCCGCCATGCGCGACGAGGCCTACCGCGCCTCGACGGAACTGGCAAAGGAACGCGGTGCATTTCCGCTGTTCAACGCCGACATGTACCTGTCGGGAGGGAATTTCGCGAGCCGTTTGCCCGAAGAAATAAAAGCTCTTGTGATTAAAAACGGCATAAGAAATTCCCACTTGCTCTCGATTGCCCCCACGGGAACCATCAGCCTCGCCTTCGCCGACAACGCCTCGAACGGCATCGAGCCGCCCTTCTCCTGGGTCTACACGCGCAAGAAGCGCATGGCGGATGGCACGCTGAAGGAGTTCCCGGTCGAGGACCACGCCTGGCGCAAGTTCAAGGCGCAAGGCGGGGACATGGCCAACCTGCCCTCCTACTTCGTCACCGCGCTTGAGATTTCTGCAAGCGCGCACGAGCAGATGGTCGCCACCGTCGCGCCCTACATCGACACCAGCATCTC
>JANNXB010000480.1:0-2851 GCA_031409355.1 Betaproteobacteria bacterium
GCCCTTGCCGATCTCGCGCTGCAGGTCGCGCTCCAGGTCGAGCTGCGTTGCCAGGTCGTTGTTCGCCGAGCTGTAGATCGCCTGCTTGATCAGTCCGAGGGATTTCGTCGGACCGCTCGCGAGCTGGAGGGAAATTTTTTCCGCTTCACTGCCCAATAAGGAGTCATCGACGCATTTCCAGATCACGCCCCAGCGTTCCGCGTCCTCCGCGCTTAGCCGGTCTCCCGTCATCGCCAGCGCCATGGCGCGCTGCGTGCCGGCCAGGCGCGGCAGGAAGTAGCTGCCGCCGCAATCGGGCACCAGCCCGATCTTGACGAAGGCCTGGATGAAGGAGGCCGAGCGCGCGGCGAGCACCAGGTCGCAGGCGAGCGCGAAGTTGGCGCCGGCGCCAGCCGCCACGCCGTTCACCGCGCAGACGATCGGCTTGGGCAGGGCGCGCATGCGCTTGACGAGCGGGTTGTACCAGGCGTCCAGTCCCGCGCCCAGGTCGATCGGGGCGCCGGATTTCATGTCGCGCTGCGTGAGGTCGGCGCCGGCGCAAAAGCCGCGGCCCGCGCCCGTGATCAGCAGGCAGCGGACCGCCGCCTCGGATTCGGCGCGCGTCATCGCCTCGGCGAGCCCCTGGTGCAGGGCGGGATTGAAGGCATTCAGCTTCTCCGGGCGGTTGAGCGTGATGCGCAGCACGCCTGACTGGAGGGACACAAGGACAGGCGAAACGAGGACGGGTTCCATGGGCAAAGCTTAGCTGATCCGCTATTCGAACGGCACGACCACCACCCCCGGCATGCGGCGGAAGTCGGCGATGTTGGCGGTCAGCAGCGCGAAGCCGTGCGCGAGCGCGGTCGCGCCGATGATCAGATCGTGCGCGCCGAGCGTGACGTTGCGCGGCAGCGCACCGAGCAGCTGCGCGTGTGTTCGCGCGACCGTCGCATCGAACGCGAGCATCGGCAGGCGCGCGAGCAGAGTTTCCACGTACGCCGAGCGCCGCGCACGCCGCGCGGCGGTGTTGGCCCGGTGGACACCGATCAGCAGCTCGGAGCAGGTGATCGCGCTGATAAAGGCGTCGCCGTGCTCCGCCCAACGGGTGAAGTCTATTTCGGCGGACTGCTTCTCGCCTCGAATAAGGACGTCGGTGTCTAGGATCAGGCCCACTTGCGCGCCTGCGGCCGCCGGGCTCGCCGCATCGTCCTGACCTCCGCCCTCCACCTGCCCGCTTCCGCCGGGTCGAGATGCGGCAGACTCGCGAAAAGGCGGTTCAGGTCGGCGAGCGCAAGCCCCGCGGGCAAGGCCGGCGGCACCAGCCGCGCGATGATTTTCCTGCCGCGTTCGATCGAAAACGATCTGTCGCGGTACTGCACCTGGTTTAGCACTTCGGAGAAGCTGCGAGCCGCCTCGGTCGCCGAAATGGTCTTGTCGCGCATCAGGAGCCTCTTTATCAGATAATCTGATTCCCAGTCTATCACTGGACGGCCCCCGGCAACCATCGGCGGTAGAATGCCGTGTGAGCATGGCGGCGTGCCGGGACTTGCCGGAAAATTTGGCATGAAAGCGAGAAAAACATGAGTTATGAATTTATCCTTGTTGAGGTCAAAGGGCGCGTCGCGCTCATCACCCTAAACCGCCCGAAGCAGCTGAACGCCCTGGCGCCCAAATTGATGCAGGAACTGGGCGCGGCCATGTATGCCTTCGACGCCGATGACGGCATCGGTGCGATCGTCATCACCGGCAACGAAAAGGCCTTCGCCGCCGGCGCCGACATCGGCGCCATGAAGGACTTCGACTTCCAGCACGCCTTCATGTCGAACTACATCACGCGCGACTGGGAGCACATCCGCAATGTGAGGAAGCCGGTGATCGCCGCGGTCGCGGGCTACGCGCTGGGCGGCGGCTGCGAGCTGGCGATGATGTGCGACATCGTGATCGCCGCCGAGTCGGCGAAGTTCGGCCAGCCCGAGGTCAACCTCGGCGTCCTGCCGGGTTCGGGCGGCACGCAGCGCCTGCCGCGCGCGGTCGGCAAGGCAAAGGCGATGGATCTCTGTCTCACCGCCCGCATGATGGACGCCGCGGAAGCCGAGCGCGCGGGCCTGGTGTCGCGCGTCGTGCCGAACGACAAGCTGATGGAAGAGGCGATGGCGGTGGCCGAGAAGATCGCCTCCTATTCGCTGCCGGTGGTCATGCTGATCAAGGAGTCGGTCAACCGCGCCTACGAAAGCACGCTGTCGGAAGGCGTGCTGTTCGAGCGGCGGTTGTTCCACGCGGCCTTTGCGCTGGATGACCAGAAGGAAGGCATGGCGGCGTTCGTAGAAAAACGTAAGCCGAAGTTCAAGCACCGCTAACGCGCGGGCGCGTTCCTGATTAATCCCGCCCACGTTCTTATCGGGGCCCACATCCTTTCGATGCTGGGCTTCGCGACGTTCGCGGCGCTGCTGCCCGATCTTCGTGATCTTTGGCGGCTCACCAACGCTGAAGCGGGCCTCATCGCGAGCGCGTTTTTTGCCGGCTATGTCGCTACGGTTTCGTACTGGACCGCCCTTACCGACCGCGTTGACGGGAGACGCGTCTACCTGACTGGCGCAATGCTTGCGACTGCGGGCGGCGTCGGTTTCGGGTTCGCGGCGGACGGGCTCGCGAGCGGCATGGTGTGGCACGCGCTGCTGGGCGCGGGTGTCGCCGGCACCTACATGCCCGGACTGCGGCTGCTCTCGGACCGAACCAGTGGACCGTCGCAGAGCCGATACATCGCGTTCTACACGTCCTTCTTCGGGATCGGCACCGCGATTTCGCTCGCGCTCGCCGGCCTGCTGGCGCCGGCCTTCGGCTGGCGCAGCGCGTTCGTGGTGTCGGCGGCGGG
>JANNXB010000481.1:0-8061 GCA_031409355.1 Betaproteobacteria bacterium
GGCCAGCGGAGAGGGCGCATCTACCGCTTCGACCGCTATGTTGATATTCTCGACGCGGGCTGGACTGAACGGAAAACAGCGGCGCAAAACAGGAGATGACATGACAAGCACACTGAAACAATTTCTTTCTGCGGCAATTACGCTCGCCATCGCGGCGACTTCCGCCTTCGCGGCCGACGCCCTCGTCAAGACCGACACCGTGGTCGGCAAGGGCAAGGTGGCGGCTGTCGGCAAGACGGTCGAGGTTAACTACACCGGCTGGCTGCACGATCCCAAGGCGGATAAGCAGCGCGGCAAGCAGTTCGACAGTTCGGTGGGGCGCGGGCCGTTTTCGTTCCCGCTCGGCGGCGGGCGGGTGATCAAGGGCTGGGACGAAGGCGTCGCCGGCATGAAGGTGGGCGGCAAGCGCACGCTGGTGATACCGCCGGAGATGGGCTACGGCAGCCGCGGCGCGGGCGGCGTCATCCCGCCGAACGCGACGCTGGTGTTTGACGTCGAGCTGCTCGACGTCAAGTAAGCGGCGGCCTAGCCGCTGTTGCGCAGCCCGGCGGCGATGCCGTTGATGGTGAGGTGGATGCCGCGCCTGACGCGATCGTCGGTCTTGCCGCCGCGGTGGCGGTGCAGCAGTTCCACCTGCAGGTGGTTAAGCGGATCCAGGTAGGGCAGACGGTCGCGAATCGAGCGCGCGAGCGCGGGATTGTCGGCGAGCAGCGATTCGTGCCCGGTGATCGACAGCACGGCATCGACGCTGCGCTGCCACTCGGCGCGGATGCGGCCGAAGACCGCGTCCCGCAAGGCCGCGTCCGGAACCAGTTCGGCGTAGCGTGAGGCGACGGCCAGGTCGCTCTTGGCGAGCACCATCTCCATGTTCGCGGTGACGGTGCGGAAAAACAGCGAGTCGCGGAACATCTCGCGCAGCGTCTTCATGCCTCCGGGGTTCTTCGCGCTCCAGTCCTCGACCGCCGTGCCGAAGCCGTACCAGCCCGGCAGCATTAGGCGGCACAGGCTCCAGCTGAACACCCAGGGAATGGCGCGCAGGTCTTCGATGCGCTGCGACGCGGTGCGCGAAGCGGGACGACTGCCGATGTTCAGCTCGGCCAGTTCCGAAACCGGCGTGGAGGCGCGGAAGTAATCGGCGAAGCCAGGTGTCTCGTAGACGAGCGCGCGGTAGGCCGCGAAGGAACGCCCCGAGAGCGCGTCCATCACCGGATCGAACCGGCTGTCGTCGGAGCCGTCACCGCCGCCCGGAAAACTCGCCTCCAGCGTCGCGGCGACCAGCGTCTCCAGGTTGCGCCGGCCGACATCGCGGTCGGCGTACTTGCTGCCGATGATCTCGCCCTGCTCGGTGAGGCGGATGGCGCCGTCCACCGCGCCGCGCGGCTGCGCGCGGATGGCGTCGTAGCTCGGCCCGCCGCCGCGCCCGACGGTGCCGCCGCGGCCATGGAACAGCCTGAGGCGTACCCCGGCGTCACGGTGCACCTCGACCAGCGCGCGCTGCGCCTTGTTCAACGCCCAGTTGGCCGTGAGGTAGCCGCCGTCCTTGTTGCTGTCGGAGTAACCGAGCATCACTTCCTGGACGTCGCCTCGTCCCGCGACCCACTTGCGGTAGGCCGGCAGCGCGAAGGCGGAGCGCATCACGCCGCGCGCATTCTCCAGGTCCGCGATGGTCTCGAAGAGCGGGATGATATCCATCGCCAGGCCGCGCTCCAGCGTGAACAGCCCGACCTCCTTTAGCAGCAGCGCGACTTCCAGCAGGTCGGAGACGCTCGCCGCTTTGGAGATGATGTAGTGCGGCAGCGCGGCGGGGCCGTACAGGGCATGCAGCTGCGCGGCGGCGCGCAGGATCGCGAGTTCGCCCTGCGTTCTTTCGCCGTAGGCGAGGTGCGGCGACAGCAGCGGCCGCGGCGAAGCAAGTTCGCGCTCTAGCAGGGCCACGCGGGCCGGTTCATCCAGTGCGAGGTAATCAGGTTCTACGCCGACCGCGGCAAGCAGCTCGGCCACGACCGTTTCGTGCACGTCCGCGTTCTGGCGCAGGTCGAGCGCCGCGAGGTGGAAGCCGAACACGCGCAGCGCGCGCTGCAGCGGATGCAGGCGGATCGCGGCGAGGCGCGCCGCGCCGTGGCTGGCGAGCGAATCGGCGATCACCTGCAGGTCGGCGGCGAACGCCGCTTCGTCCGGATAGGGCTCGGCCGCGCGATGCGGCTCGCGCGGCGGCACGAAGCCGGTGCGCGCGTGGGCGGTCGCGGCGAGGCGGGAATACATGCCGGAGAGCGCCTGGCGGTAGGGTTCGTCCTGCCGGTGTTGCGAGGGATCTCGCGCCGTGTGCGCGAGCCGCAGCAGCGCCGCCGTCGGTTCCAGCAGGCGCAACGAAAGGGACAACTCGGCGCCCAGAGCGTGCACCTCTAACAGGTAGTGGGCGAAGGCGGTGCGCGCCTGACGCGTCACTGCTTCACGCAGCACCTCGGCGTTGACGAAGGGATTGCCGTCGCGGTCGCCGCCTATCCATGAGCCCATGCGCAGCAGCACCGGCAAGTCCCTGCCGCCGAGCGTCGCTTCCATTTCCTCGTACAGCCGCGGCACCTCGGACAGGAACGTCAGGCGGTAGAAGGACAGCGCGTTCTCGATTTCGTCGATGACGCGCAGCCGGGCGAGCCGCAGCATCGCGGTCTGCCACAGGGTGAGTACGCGCGCGTGCAGCCGGGCCTCGATCCGTTCGCGCTGGCGCGCGGGCAGGCGATCGTCTTCCAGCTGCGCCAGCGCCGCGGCGATGCCGCGCTCGCAATCCAGGATGCTCTGGCGCTGAACTTCGGTCGGGTGGGCGGTGAGCACCGGCACGACCATGGCGCGCGAGAACCACTCATCCAGCGCGGCCTCGCTCGCGCCCGAAGCGCGCGCTTTCGAAAGCGCGTACGCGAAGCTTCCCGGCCCAGGTGCCGCGTCCTTGCGTTCGCGTTCCAGCGCGGCCCGGTTGGTCTGGCGGTCCTCGGCGACGTTCAGCAAGTGCAGGAAGTAGCTGAAGGCGCGCACCACGTCCAGCGTCTGGTCGCGGCTGAGTGCGTTTAGCAGCGTCTCCAGGCGGGTCCGTACCGCTTGCGCCTCTGCGCTGCCGGCGCGGCGGAAGCCGACCGCTTCCTGGCGGATGCGCTCGATGCGCTCGTAGCCTTCGATCCCGGTCTGGTCGCGCAACACCTGGCCCAGCACGCGCCCGAGGTACCGCGTTTCCTCTCGCAGGGCCGAGCCGGCTTCCGCGGGGCTATCCATCCGGGGCTACTTTAGCGCGGTGAGCAGCTGCGTGAAGACCTTGGGTGTTGCGGCGGCGATATCGCCGTTCTCGAGCCAGCCGGCATCGCCCTTGAGGTCGCCCACCATGCCGCCGGCTTCCTGGATCAGCAGCGCGCCGGCCGCCATGTCCCAGGGCGCGAGCCCGAGTTCCCAGAACGCGTCCATGCGGCCCGCCGCGACGTAAGCCAGGTCGAGCGCCGCGGCGCCCGCGCGCCGCACGCCGCTGGAGGTCTGCATCACTTCGCGCAACTGCCTGAAATACAGGTCGAGCCGCGACATTTCCTTGAACGGGAAACCGGTGCCCACCAGCGCGTCCTTCAGGTGCGCGCACTTGGTGACGCGGATGCGCCGGTCGTCGAGGAAGGCGCCGCCCCCCTTGGAGGCGGTGAAGAGTTCATTCCTCGCCGGGTCATAAACCACGCCGTGCTCGATGGCGCCGCGGTGCTCCAGCGCGATGGAAACGCAGTACTGCGGAAAGCCGTGGATGTAGTTGGTGGTGCCGTCCAGCGGATCGATGATCCAGCGGTACTCCGCTTTCGAGGCCGTGCCGCTGGGGTTTTTCCCTTCCAGCGCGCCCGATTCCTCGCCGAGGATGGAATGGTCCGGATAGGCCTGGCGAATGATGTCGATGATCGCGGATTCCGCCGCCTTGTCGACCTGCGTGACGAAGTCGTTGGCCTGCTTGGCGCGGACCTCGAGCTTGGTGCGGTCGAGCGCGGCGCGGTTGATGATGCTGCCGGCGCGCCTGGCGGCCTTGATGGCGATGTTTAGCATCGGATGCATGGGGCGCGTATTCTATTATGGTGACTCCCTCCAGAGTTCGAATTGTTCTGTGCCGTCCCAGCCATCCGGGCAACATCGGCGCCGCCGCGCGCGCGATGAAAACCATGGGGCTGGAGGATCTGCGCCTGGTCGAGCCGGAAAAATTTCCGGCGCCCGAGGCGCGCTGGATGGCGACCAACGCGATCGATGTGCTCGACCGCGCGCAGGTCCACGCCACGCTGACAGAGGCGATCTCCGACTGTGTCGCAGCCTTCGCGCTGTCGGCGCGGCCGCGCGAATGGTCCACGCAGGTGCTCGATGCACGCACCGCTGCGGCGCGCGCACTGGATTTGGGCGGCGACGTGGCGTTCGTCTTCGGCAACGAGCGGGCGGGCCTGACCAACGACGAAATGCTCAGCTGCCAGTATCTGGTGCATATCCCCGCCAATCCGGGATTCAGCTCGCTAAATCTCGCGCAGGCGGTGCAGGTCGTGGCCTACGAGCTCTTCATGCTTTCTACTTCAACGTCTTCCCAGATGAGGATGGAGAAGCCCGCCACGGTGGCAGATCTGGAAGGGCTGTATGGCCACCTCGAGCGGGCTGCCATCGAAAGCGAGTTCTACGATCCCGCCTCGCAATCGAAGCTGCCGACGCGGCTGCGGCGGCTGTTTTCCCGGGTGCCGGACCTGGAGCGCGAAGAGGTCAACATCATCCGCGGGCTGCTGAAGGCCTTGCTCAAGGCCAGAGTCAAATAGTTGATCGTTTTAGTCGGGCACCTTAAAATGCCGTTCATGTTCAGGCAGCTACGCGAAGACATCGACAGCGTTTTCAAGCGCGATCCGGCCGCGCGCTCGACCTGGGAAGTGCTGACCTGCTACCCCGGGCTGCACGCGGTCTGGATCCATCGGCTGGCGCACTGGTTCTGGACGCACGGCCTTTCATGGCTGGGCCGCTTTACATCGCACCTCGGGCGCTGGCTCACCGGCATCGAAATCCATCCGGCGGCGAAAGTCGGCCGGCGCGTTTTCATCGACCATGGCATGGGCGTGGTCGTCGGCGAAACCGCCGAGATCGGCGATGACTGCACCATCTACCAGGGCGTGACGCTGGGCGGCACGTCGCTGTATCGCGGCACCAAGCGCCATCCGACGCTCGGCAAGGGCGTGGTGGTGAGCGCCGGCGCCAAGGTGCTCGGCGGCTTCACGGTCGGCGATGGCGCGAAGGTCGGCTCCAATGCCGTGGTGTTGAAGGAAGTGCCGCCCGGCGCGACGGTGGTCGGCATTCCGGGCCGTATCGTCGAAGAGAGCGCAAAGAAAAAGGACAAGGAGCAGTTCGCCGCCTATGGCGTGGTGCCGGACCAGGAAGATCCGTACGCCAAGACGCTGCAGTCCCTGGTCGACCATGCGCGGGCACTCGAGCAGACGGTTGCGGCGCTGACCGAGAAAATGCAGCGTCTGGAGCAGGCCGCCGAGCGCTCCAAATCCGATCCGCTGAGAGCAATCAAGTAGTTGATAAATAATAGTTAATATACCCGACAGAATTGCTCGGGATTTGGTATACTTGAGTAATTCCAACGGGTATGTCCCGGATCAAGGAACGGCACAACCATGAGACTTACGACTAAAGGCAGGTTTGCGGTGACGGCGATGGTGGATCTGTCCATGCGCCAGACGCGCGGACCGGTGACGCTCGCGGCGATCAGCGAGCGGCAGCACATTTCGCTCTCCTACCTGGAGCAGCTGTTCGGCAAGCTGCGGCGCGCCAAGCTGGTGACCAGCGTTCGCGGCCCGGGCGGCGGCTATTGCCTTGCGCGCGCGACCAATATCATCACGGTGGCCGAGATCATCAGCGCGGTGGACGAGCCGATCGACGCCACGCAGTGCGGCGGCAAGGAAAACTGCATTGACGACCGGCGCTGCGTCACGCACGACCTGTGGGCGACGCTGAACGAGAAGATGAACGATTACCTGACCTCGGTCTCGCTCGCCGACGTGGTCTCGCACCAGCAGGGCAAGCAGGTGCATGTGATCAAGGATTTCCGCGGCCGGGAGCAGGGCGCGCAGGGTGCGGACAAGGTGGCAGAGAAGGCGGCGGAGAAGGTGGCCGCGTGAGCATGCAGTTTCCCATCTACCTCGACTACTCGGCGACCACGCCGGTCGATCCGCGCGTGGCGCAGAAGATGATCCAGTTCCTCACCGTGGACTACGGCAATCCGGCGAGCCGCTCGCATTCCCTCGGCTGGAAGGCGGAGGAGGCGGTGGAAGAGGCGCGCGAGCACGTCGCGGCGCTGGTGCGCTGCGATGCGAAGGAACTGGTCTGGACCTCGGGCGCGACCGAATCCATCAACCTCGCGTTGAAGGGCGCCGCGGAGTTCTACAAGACCAGGGGCAAGCACCTGATCACGGTGAAGACCGAGCACAAGGCGACGCTGGACACCATGCGCGAGCTGGAGCGGCGCGGCTTCGAAGTGACCTACCTCGAAGTCCAGCCCGACGGCCTGCTTGACCTGAATCGGCTCGAGGCGGCGATCCGCAAGGACACCATCCTCGTGTCGGTGATGTACGTGAACAACGAGATCGGCGTCATCCAGGACATCCCCGCGATCGGCGAGCTGTGCCGGAAGAAGGGTGTGCTGTTCCACGTCGACGCGGCGCAGGCCACGGGCAAGTGCGAGGTGGACCTGCAGGCGCTCAAGGTGGACCTGATGTCCTTCTCGGCGCACAAGACTTACGGTCCCAAGGGCATCGGCGCGCTGTTCGTGCGCAGGAAACCCCGCGTCCGGCTCGAAGCGCAGATGCATGGCGGCGGCCACGAGCGCGGCTTCCGTTCGGGCACGCTGGCAACGCACCAGATCGCCGGCATGGGCGAGGCCTTCCGCCTCGCGAAGCTGGAAATGTCAGCCGAGAACGAGCGCATCCGGGCGCTGCGCGATCGGCTGCTCGCCGGCCTGCAGGAAATGGAAGAGGTGTTCGTCAACGGCGACCTTGAGCGCCGCGTGCCGCACAACCTGAACCTCAGCTTCAACTTCGTCGAGGGCGAGTCGCTGATCATGGCGGTGAAGGACATCGCCGTTTCCTCGGGCTCTGCCTGCACCTCGGCGTCGCTCGAACCGTCCTACGTGTTGCGCGCCCTCGGGCGCTCGGACGAGCTGGCCCACAGTTCCATCCGCTTCACCCTGGGCCGCTTCACGACGCAGGAAGAAGTCGACTACACGGTGAACCACCTCAAGAGCAAGGTCGAGAAGCTGCGCGACCTCTCGCCGTTGTGGGAAATGCACAAGGAAGGCATCGATCTCTCCACGGTCCAGTGGGCCGCGCACTGAAGTAAACCGGAGCAAGAAAATGGCATACAGCGATAAAGTCCTGGACCACTACGAGAACCCGAGGAACGTCGGCTCCTTCGACAAGGGCGACGACTCGGTCGGCACCGGCATGGTCGGCGCGCCGGCCTGCGGCGACGTGATGAAGCTGCAGATCAAGGTAAACAAGGACGGCATCATCGAAGACGCGCGCTTCAAGACCTACGGCTGCGGCTCGGCGATCGCCTCCTCTTCGCTCGTCACCGAGTGGGTCAAGGGCAAGAAGCTCGATGAGGCCGCGAGCATCAGGAACACGCAGATCGCGGCGGAGCTGTCGTTGCCGCCGGTGAAGATCCACTGCTCGATCCTGGCCGAGGACGCGATCAAGGCCGCGGTCGAGGACTACAAGAAGAAGCACCAGTAAACATGGCAGTCACCCTTACCGAAAAAGCCGCAACGCACGTCCAGAGCTTTCTCGCCAAGCGGGGCAAGGGCGTGGCGCTGCGCCTGGGCGTGCGCACCACCGGCTGCTCCGGGATGGCGTACAAGCTCGAGTACGCCGACGCCGTCGCGCCCGACGACCTGCAGTTCGAGAGCCACGGCGTCAAAGTGGTGATCGATCCGAAGAGCCTGCCTTACCTGGACGGTACCCAGCTCGACTTCGCGCGGGACGGCTTGAACGAAGGCTTCAAGTTCAACAACCCCAACGTCAAAGACGA
>JANNXB010000482.1:0-11756 GCA_031409355.1 Betaproteobacteria bacterium
GTTGCACGGCCAGGGCGGCGGCTGCCGCGACCGGATGCCCGACGTAGGTATGGCTGTGCTGGAAGGCGCCGCTTCCCCGGTGCAGCGCCTCGGCGATTTTTGTCGATGCGAGTACCGCGCCGATCGGTTGATAGCCGCCGCCCAGCCCTTTCGCCACCGTCATCAGGTCCGGCGCAACGCCTTCCTGTTCGATGGCGTGCATCGAGCCGGTGCGTCCCAGCCCGCACATGATTTCGTCGGCGATGAGCAGGATGCCGTGGCGGTCGCAGATGTCGCGTACGCGGCGAAAATAACCCGCCGTCGGCGGCACTGCGCCCGCGGTCGCACCAATCACGGTTTCCGCACAGAACGCGATGACGCGGCGCGGGCCGATCCGCTCGATCGTCGATTCCAGTTCGCACGCGAGACGCTCGCTGTACTGCTCGGTGCTTTCCGACCTTTCGCGCCCGCGATACTCGAAGCAGGCCGAAACGCGCGCAACATCGATGAGCAGGGGGGCGAACTGCCGCCTTCTCGATTCGTTGCCGCCCAAGGCGAGCGCGCCCAGCGTATTGCCGTGGTAGCTCTGCCGGCGCGCGATGAACACCCCGCGTTGCGGTTCGCCGATTTCGACGAAGTACTGGCGCGCCAGCTTCATTGCGGCTTCGACGGCTTCCGAACCGCCCGAGACGAAGAACGCATGGCCGATGCCGGCCGGCGCATCCGAGACGAGCAGATCGGCGAGCGCTTCGGCCGCTTCGGTACTGAAAAAACCGGTATGGGCGTAGGCCACCCGATCCAGCTGCTCGCGGATGGCCGCCGCGACCTCGGGATGGCCGTGACCCAGGCAGGACACGGCGGCCCCGCCGGAGGCATCGATGTACGAGCGTCCGGAGGCGTCGGTGATGGTGAGGCCACGCGCCGACACGGCCAGCGGCGGCCGGCCGGCGGGGCCGCGGTGCAGAATCCGGCTCAGGCGGTCCGGCTGCGCAGCCGGCTGCGCAGTTCCCCGGTCCCTGCGGCGTCCGCTTCGCCATTGTCGGCAAGGACCACGCCGAACAGCGACGCCGCCTGTTCACGCGTGTAGTAACCGCGCACGATGTCCTTAGCGACCTTGTGCGGGTCGCGGCGCAGCGGATCGCCGTAGCCGCCGCCGCCGGGCGTGGATACGCGCACCACGTCGCCGGGTTCGAGTTCGATATCCTGGTCCTTTGAGAGGTGAGGCGGGCGGTAGCTGCCGCGCCTGGTTTCGATCGCTACCTTGTTTAGGCCGCCGTCCGCGCCGCCCAGCGCGCCGAGCGGTCCGCTGCGCCCATGATCCATCACCATGGATGCGCGCGCCGCGCCGCGCCGCATGCGGATCGCGTAATTGACGCCGAATCCTCCACGGTACTCGCCGGCCCCGCCGGAACCTTCATAGATCGCGAACTCATCGAACAGGATGGGGTAGTACTGTTCCATCACCTCGATGGGCGGCATTTTCGAGATGCCGATGGTCGAGCAACCGTTGGAGATGCCGTCCGAATGCGCGCTGCCGCCGTAGCCACCACCGGTGAAGAGGTACATCACGTAGGCGCGATTGCGTGCCGGGTCGTGGCCGCCAATCGCCAGATTGCCGGAAGTGCCGGCAGGCGCTGCGAACAGATCGGCCGGAATTGCCTGCGCGAGTGCGTGGAACACCGCTTCGGCGATGCGCTGGGACACTTCAGCGGCACAACCGGACACCGGGCGCGGATAACGCGCATACAGGAAGGTGCCCTCCGGATCGATGACGCGCAACGGCTCGAAAGCGCCCGAGCTGATCGGTACTTCGGGAAACACATGCTTCACCGCCAGGTAGACGGAGCTTCGCGTCGTCGCGATCACCGAATTCATCGGCCCGCGGCAGGGGGGCGAGGAGCCGGCGAAATCGAATTCCAGGTCGCAGGCAGGCGTGCGCGTAACCTTGACCCGGATGTGCAGCGGCTCGTCGACCACGCCGTCGGAATCCACCATGGCGTGGCCGTGATAGCTGCCTTCGGGGATGCGGGCGATTTTTGCGCGCATCTGCTGCGCGGCGCGGCGGCGCAGTTCGGCGATGGACTCCTCGACAACCGCGACGCCATAGCGGTCGAGGAGCGCGCTCAGGCGCTTCTCGCCGATGGCGAGCGCGGCGGCCTGCGCCTTGATGTCGCCGATGCGCTGGTCGGCGATGCGGATGTTGGACAGGATGATGGCGAGGATCTCCTGATCCATCACGCCCTTCTTGTAGAGCTTCACCGGCGGCAGCCGCAGGCCTTCCTGCTCGACCTCGGTGGCTTTGGCCGAGAAGCCGCCGGGCACCATGCCGCCCAGGTCCGGCCAGTGGCCGGTATTGGCGAGCCAGCACCAGTGGCTGCCGCGATAGAAAAACGGTTTCACGAAGCGCACATCCATCAGGTGCGTGCCGCCGAGATAAGGGTCGTTGACAATGAACAGGTCGTCCGGATCGAGCGGGATGTTGGCGCGGCGCACGTGCTCGGCGACGGCGCGGGTGCCGAACTGCATGGTGCCGACGAATACCGGCAAGCCGAGGTCGCCCTGGGCGATGAGCGAACCGTCGTCGCGCGCGTAGATCCCATCCGAGCGGTCCATGCCCTCGGAAATCACGGGACTGAATGCAGCGCGGCAGAACGCCAGGTCCATTTCATTGCAGACCTGCTGCAGGCCATTCTGGATCACGCTGAGGGTGATCGGATCGAGCGTCGCGGGCGTCGGTTGCGGGTTCATGTCTCGATGAGGAGGTTGCCCAGCTTGTCGACCCTGAGTTTGTCGCCGGGTTCCAGTACCGTGGTGCAGTCGAGCTGCTCGATGATGGCCGGGCCTTCTATTTCGGGCGGCAGGGACTCGCGGCGGTAGACCGGGGTCGCGCGCAAGCCTCCATCAAACCACACTGGTCGCAGCTGCGCGGGCGCCGCGCGCGCCGGTGCCGTGCGAGCGGCGAGCACCGCGAGATCCAGGCGGGGGCGCAGGCCGATCACGGCAGTGTGCACGTTGACGAGTGTGGCACGAATCTCCGGCAGTTCGACCTCGAAGCGCGTCCAGTAGGCTTTCTCAAACAGTTGCTGCAGCAACTCGCGGGAAACCTCGGGCCCGGGCAGGGCGACGCTCAACATGTGGGTCTGCCCCTGAAACTGCATGTCGGCGCTGTGCAGAAGACGGAGTCCTTCGATCGCTGTTCCTTCCCGCTGGAAGAGTTCGCTGCCGGCTTTTATCTGGGCATTCATGATTGACTTGATATTCGATACATCAACCAGTTGGACTGGTTTATTCACAGTATTTACAAAATCGCGCCTGAGGTCGGCGACCACGCAGCCGAGGGCGTTGGTAATCCCCGGTCGGGCAGGGACCAGGAGTTTCGGAATGCCCAGTTCCCTGGCAATGGCTGCCGCATGCAGGGGGCCGGCGCCGCCGAAGGGGAACAGCACGAAGTCGCGCGGGTCATGGCCGCGGGCGAGAGAAACCATGCGCACGGCACCAGCCATCCGGTCGTTGGCAATCCGCAGGATGGCGGCCGCGGCTTCGTTCGCATCGAGCCCGAGCGGCCGGCCGATCTTCTCGAGCATTCGTTGCCTGACAAGCGCCAGGTCGGCGCCTCCCCTCACGCCGAGCAGGGCGTCGGCATTGAGCCGGCCGAGGATCAGGTTGGCATCGGTGATGGTCGGCTCGTCGCCGCCGCGTCCGTAACAGATCGGGCCCGGATTGGCGCCGGCACTCCTCGGTCCGACTCGCAGCAGGCCGTCCTCGCCAACTGTCGCGATCGAGCCGCCGCCCGCGCCGATGGTATGCACATCCACCATCGGCACGTGAATCGGCATCGCGTACTCCAGCTCCAGTTCGGAGGAAACCTGCGGCACGCCGTCACGGATCAGGCCAACGTCGGTGGAGGTACCTCCCATGTCATAGGTGATGGCATTCGGGAACCCGGCAGCGGTGGCGCAGTAGGCGGCGGCGATCACGCCGGATGCGGGTCCGGACATGACGGTATTGACCGCCGATTCCGCAACGATGTCCGCGGAAACGGTGCCGCCGTTGCCCTGCATCACCAGCAGGTCCCGGGCGAAGCCGCGCTTGCGGAGCTCGGCGCGCAGGCGCTCCAGGTAGCGGTCGAGGATGGGCTGTACGCTGGCGTTGACGGCCGCGGTGACTCCGCGCTCGTACTCCCGGTACTCCGACAGCAGGGTGTGGCCGGCGGTGACATAGCGATTCGGCCAGGCTTCGCGCGCGAGCTCAAACGCGCGTCGCTCGTGCGCAGGATTGATGTAGCTGTGCAGGAAATGGATCACCAGCGATTCGCAGCCTGCGTCGATCAGCTTGCGCACGGCTGCCCGCACCGCGGCTTCGTCGAGGGGAATGACCAGCTCGCCTTCGGCATCCATGCGCTCGGGCACTTCCAGCCGCAATTCGCGCGGGATCAACGGCTCGAACCAGCCCGTCAGGCCATAAGGCCGCGGCCGGGTACGGCGGCCGAGTTCCAGTACATCGCGGAATCCCCGCGTCGTGATGAGGCCGGTTTTCGCCAACTTCCGTTCCAGCAGCGCGTTGGTCGTGGTGGTCGTGCCATGCACGATGAGGGCCAGTTGATCGAGCGCGATCCTGGCCTCGTCGAGCGCCGCCAGCACGCCGAAAGCCTGGTTCTCGGGCGTGGTCGGCACCTTGGCCAGGCGCACGTCGCCGCTGGCCGAGTCAATCGCGATCAGGTCCGTGAACGTGCCGCCGACATCGATGCCCGCAATCCAGTTCATACGCGCTGGTATTCATCCTCGATTTCCGCCATCGTGCCGGCGCGGCGCACGCGGCCCTTTTCGATGACGAACGCGCGATCCGCGACCAGCCGGGCGAAATTCAGGTTCTGCTCGCACAAGACCACGGTCAGCCCCTGGGTCTTCAGTTCGCGGATGGTGCGCGCCATCTGCTCCACGATCACCGGCGCGAGCCCTTCGGAGGGCTCGTCCAGCAGGATCGCGCTCGGGTTGCCCATCAGCGTGCGCGCGATCGTCAGCATCTGCTGCTCGCCGCCCGACATGCGCCCCCCCAGGCGTTGCTGCATGCGGCCCAGATTGGGAAACAACTCGAACAGCCTGGCCGTGGTCCAGCGTGGCGCACCCTCACGCGGCGGTTGCCGTCCCACCTCCAGATTCTCCGTCACGGTGAGATCTGTGAAGATGCGGCGATCCTCGGGCACATAACCCAGTCCGAGACGGGCGATCTGGTAGGGCTGCAGCTGGTGAATCGGCTGGCCGCCGAATCGCACCTCGCCCGAGCGCGGCCGCAACAGGCCGATGATGCTCTTCAGCGTCGTGGATTTGCCTGCACCATTGCGCCCGAGCAGCACGGCAACTTCCCCGGCGCGTGCCTCGAAGGCGAGGTCGAACAGGATTTGCGCACGGCCGTAGGCGGCGTTCAAGCCGGAGACTTCAAGCATGGCCAGTTCCCAGGTAGACCTCGCGCACACGCGCGTCTGCACGCACCGCCTCCGGCCTGCCCTCGGCGATCAGCTCGCCGCCCGAAAGCACGATCACGCGGTCGGCGTGGGTGAACACCACATCCATGTCGTGCTCGGTGAACAGCACCGCGATGCCGCCGCTGCGCGCAAGTTCGCTGGCCAGTTGCATGAGCTCGTCGCGCTCCTTCGGCGCCATGCCCGCGGTCGGTTCGTCCATCAGCAGCAGGCGCGGCCGGTTGGCCAGCGCAATCGCCAGCTCCACGCGTTTCAAGTCGCCGTAGGCGAGCACCGCGCAGGGGCGATCGGCCTGCGCCAGCATGCCGGTACGCGCAAGCAGCGCATCCGCTTCGTCCACATGGCAGCGCGTCGCCAGCGTAGTCAGGGACCACAGGGCCCGATGGTGCGAAAGCAGGGCCATCTGCACGTTTTCACGCACCGACATCGAGCCGAAGGTGGCGGTAATCTGAAAGGTGCGGCCCACGCCGAGGCGCCAGATGTCGCGCGGCGAGCGCCCCGCGAGGCTGTGGCCTTCGAACTCGATCCGGCCGGCGTCGGGTGCGACCTGGCCGTTCAGCATGTTGAAGCAGGTCGTCTTGCCGGCGCCATTCGGCCCGATCATCGCCAACAGTTCGCCGGCGGCGACCGAGAAGCTGACCGCGCGCACGGCCTGGACACCGCCGTAGGACTTCGACAACTCGGTCACCGCGAGCACCGTCACCGGGAGAACCTCTCGCGCAGAAAACCGGTGACGCCCTGCGGGAAAGCCAGCACCAGCAACAGGATCACGCCGCCGATCACCGCACGCCAGTAATCGACGCCGCGCGCCACCACGTCCTGCAGCCAGGTGAACAGCAGCGCGCCCCACACCGGGCCGGTAAGTGTCTGGATGCCGCCGAGCAGCACCATCACGAGGCCGTCCACGGAACGGGTCACCGACAGCGCCTCGGGAGAAATGGAGCCTTTGGAGAAAGCGAATAAAGCGCCGGCCAGCCCGGCGAAGAGCCCGGCGAACGTGAACGCCGCCCACTGTCGCGCGCGTACATCGATGCCGATGGCGTCCGCGCGCAGCGGCGAGTCGCGCCCAGCGCGCAGCGCGTAGCCGAACGGCGCGTAGAGCACGCGCCAGAGCAGGGCGATCCCGCCAAGGCAGGCCGCAAGCGTGAGGTAGTAGTAGGCGGTCTTGCTGGAGAGCCAGGGCGCCGGCCAGATGCCGACAATGCCGTTCGAGCCACCGGTGAAGGCGTCCCACTGGAAGATCACCGACCAGGCGATCTGCGCGAAGGCGAGCGTGAGCATCGCCAGGTACACGCCTGAAAGCCGCACGCAAAACCAGCCGAACACCAGCGCGCCAAGCGCGGCCAGCCAGGGCGCCGCCAGGAGCGCGACTTCCATCGGCACGCCGCCCTTGTGCACCAGCAGGCCCGCGCCGTACGCGCCGAGGCCGAAGTAGGCAGCGTGGCCGAAGGAATGCAGGCCGCCTGGGCCCATGATGAAGTGCAGGCTGACCGCGAAGAGCGCGAACAGCAGCATGTCGGTGAGCAGCACCAGCGCGTAGCCCGTCTGTACCGCAGGCACCAGGGCGAGGCCAAAGGCGAGCGCAGCAAGGGCGCCGAGCAGCCCGCGCGTTGGCAGCACCATCGGTGGCTCCAGCGCACTTGCGCCACGCGCCTGCGCAGGCATCCTGCCGAGCAGGCCCCAGGGCCGCAGCACCAGCACTACCGCCATGACGATGAACTCCACCACCAGGGTGATCTTCGAATAGCCGAAGCCGATGCAGAACGCCTTGATTTCGGCGATCAGCAGCGCGGCTAGGAAGGCGCCGGGAATCGAGCCCAGGCCGCCCACGACCACCACCACGAAGGCATCGGAAATAATCTGCAGGTCGATGAACAGGGTCGCCGGTTCGCGCGGAATCTGCACCGCGCCGCCCAACCCCGCGAGCAGCGAACCGAGCGCGAACACGCTGGTGAAGAGCCATTTCTGGTTCACGCCCAGCGCGCCGGCCATCTCGCGGTCTTCGGTCGCGGCGCGCACCAGCGTTCCCCAGCGCGTGCGCGTGAGGATCAGCCAGAGCACCGCAAGCACCAGCGGGCCGAGCACGATCAGGAACAGGTCGTACTCGGGGAACTGGCGTCCGGCGATTTCCACTGCACCGCCCAGGCCCGGCGCGCGCGGGCCGAGCAGGTCTTCAGGGCCCCATAACCACAGCGCGAAGTCCTTGACGATCAGCACCAGCGCAAACGTTGCGAGCAACTGCAGCAACTCCGGTGCCGCGTAGATCCTGCGCAGCAGCAGTATCTCCACCAACGCCCCGAACGCGGCCACGATGAGTCCGGCCAATACCACCGCGCCCCAGAATCCGAGCGGCCCGCGGCCGAAGAACTGGATCAGGCTGTAGGCAACGTACGTGCCCAGCATGTACAGGGAGCCGTGGGCGAAGTTCACGATTCGCGTGACGCCAAAGATCAGCGACAGCCCGGCGGCGACGAGGAACAGCGAACTCGCGCTGGCGAGGCCGTTCAGGAACTGAATGAAGATTGCGGACGAAGTCATGTAAAAAAATCAGGGACAGACCACATTTATAAAACGTGGTCTGTCCCTGAATTCCGGCGTGCGGGTCGCGCTAATCCTTCCGCATCGCTTTGACTTCCTCGAACGGCGGCAGGAACAGCGCCCCATCGGCGAAGCGCCAGTTAACCATCACGCCCTTGCCATCCTTCTTGGCGAGCCTGCCGACGTAGGCGCCCATCGTGGACTGGTGGTCGACCGCGCGGTACACGATGGGCCCTATGGGTGTGCTCATTTCCAGGCCCTTCATGGCGGCGATCATCTTCTCGGTGTCCACGGCGCCGGCCTTCTTGATCATGTTGGCCACCGAGTGCATGGTCGCGTAGCCGACGATGGAACCCAGCCGCGGGTAGTCCTTGAACTTGGCCTGGTAGGCGGCGAGGAACTTCTGGTGCTCGGGAGTCTTGATCTCGTTCCACGGGTAGCCCGTCACGTACCAGCCCTCGGGGGTTTCGTCCTTCAGCGGGTCGAGGTACTCGGGTTCGCCGGCCAGCAGGTTGAACACCACGGTGTTCTTGAACAGGCCCCGGGTGTTGCCCTCGCGCACGAACTTCTGCAGGTCCGGCCCGAAGAGGGACGAGAAGATCGCATCGGGCTTGGCGTCGACCAACGCCTGCACCACGGCGCCGGCGTCGATCTTGCCCAATGGCGGGGCCTGCTCGCCGACGAACTGCACGCCGGGCTGGGCCTTGGTCATCAGTTTCTTGAACGAAGCGGTGGCCGACTGGCCGTACTCGTAGTTCGGGTAGACGATGGCCCACTTCATTTTTTTAAGCTTGACCGCGTCGGGGATCAGCATCGCCGTCTGCATGTAGGTCGAGGGGCGCAGGCGGAAGGTGTAGTGGTTGCCGTTTTCCCAGACGATCTTGTCGGTCAGTGGCTCGGCGGCCACGAACACGATCTTGCGCTGCTTGGCCAGGTTGGAGACCGCGAGGCCGATGTGGGAGGGGAAGGTTCCCATCAGCAAACTGACGTTCTCGCGCGCGATCAGCTCCTCGGCCACCCGCACCGCGTCGCCGGGGTTGCCGTTGTCGTCGCGCGAGACCACCTCGATCTTGCGGCCGAGCACGCCGCCGGACTTGTTGATCTCCTCCAGCGCGAGCTCCCAGCCCTTCTTGTAGGGATCGAGGAAGGCCGGGAAGACCTTGTAGCTGTTCAGCTCGCCGACCTTGATCGGCTGCGCCTGGGCGGTTCCAGCGATCAGGAACACCGCGGCAAACATTGCGTGCCAACGTTTCATCTTCAGACTCCCTCTGTGGTGTTGCTGGGAATGGTACTCCAACCAGGGCCTGCGCTGCGGGCGCGCTCGCCCGTACGCGCCATCGCCTGCCGCAGTGCGGGCAGGAAGATTCGTTCGTAATCGTTGGTCCCGTAAACGCTCCATGCGACCTGCCCATCGACCAGCAGGATGAAGCGCGGCACCCCGCGCGAAGGCCCGAGCTTGCGGGCCAGCCATTTCAGCTCGTCGGGGTAGTGCCGCTCTACGATAGGCTGGCGCAGCGTCTCGCCCTTGACCTCGAAAAAGCGCACCGCGGAGCCGCGCAATTCGGACATCAGCTCTCCCTTGGCGCGCGCTTCCCAGTGCTGGCAGTACGGGCAGTCGTTCGTGCCGAGGTAGACAACCGCCACCTCGCCCGCGACCGCGAGGCCCGGAGCGCAGAGCAGGGCGAGGAGGGCGAGCAGGCGGCTCAGCATTTGGCGTGCAACTTGTGGAGGTTTGTGCCTTGGGCGGTGCGCCACATCCCGTTCAACGAAAGATAGGCGTCCACCACCAACCCGCGGCTGCACAAGTTCAGAGCGACCCGGGTGCCTGCATCGAGAGCGGCTTGCACGACGGACGGGGGAAGGGCGCCGACCGCCACGGTCACCGGCAGGTCGCCCAGATCGCTGTCTTCCTTGACTGCGCGCGCCGGCAGCCGGCGGATCGCGGGATGATCTGCGTTGACGGCATTGGCGATCAACGTGGCCGCAGCATCGGCCGCAGCGGCTGTCTCTGCCAATACCGTGACGGCATCGGCGATGCCCAGCGACTGCGACCGTCCCCGCCAGCCTGAAGTTGCGATCCCGCGCACCGCGCTTGCCGAACTGACCTTGAGCCCGCCGTCGAGCATTGCCATGGCGGGGTTTCCGGCGATGCCTACGTCGAACTCCGCATACCCGTCGAGGTGCAGCGCAATGTCGCCGCCGTCGTTCACGTAGGCCTTGTGCAGCGTCCGCCCGTGAACGAGCGCGGCCAGCAGCTCGTCAGCCACGGCGCCGGCCACTGCCGCCATCGGCGTGACGAACACTTCGCGATGCGGCCAAACCGCGGAGACCATGCGCTTGGCCACCGGCCCGCGCACAAGCGGATGCGCGGCACCGATCGGCGTGCGCAGGACGGCGAGTTCCCCGACAAGCGCGGACAGGACGTCCTCGAAGCGCCGGGTGGCCTGGGCGTACGCGGTGTCGACCTCGTCGCGCTCCCCAATCGCTTCCACGATGCAGTCGATCGGGCCGTGCTGCAGGTGCAGCCGGCCGTCGGCGAAGCGCAAGGAAGAAGCACGCAGGGTCACAGGACCGCTCAACCGAGGTCAGTGGACTGGATGCGCCGCACGCCGGCCTTGGCCATGTCGGCCCAGGCCTTGGCCACCGAGCCGTTGAGGTCGATGCCGCGGGATGCGTCCTCGATCACCGCCGCCTTGAAGCCCGCTTTACGCGCATCGAGCGCGGTCCAGGCCACGCAGAAATCAGTGGCGAGGCCGGCAACGTAGACCTCCTTGATGCCGCGCGCCTTCAGGTAGGCGCCAAGGCCCGTGCTGGCCTTGCCGTCGGCTTCCATGAAGGCCGAATAGCTGTCGGTGTCCTTGTGAAAGCCCTTGCGGATGATGAGCTGGGCTTGGGGAATGGCGATGTCCTTGTGGACCGCGGCGTCCTTCGTGCCCTGCACGCAGTGGTCAGGCCACAGCACCTGAGTGCCATAGCGCAGCTTGGTGGTCTCGAAGGGCTTCTTTCCCGGGTGGCTCGAAGCGAACGATGCATGCCCGGCCGTGTGCCAGTCCTGCGTCACGACCACGTTTTCGAAGAGCTTGGCGAGCTTGTTGATGACCGGCACGACTTCTTCACCGCCCTTGACCGGCAACGTGCCGCCGGTGACGAAGCAGTTCTGTACATCCACCACGATCAGCGCGCTATCCGCGCCGGGCTTCACGGGCGCAGCCCATGCGCGCATGCCGCTTCCGGCTAGTGCAACTGTGCCGAATGCTGCCAGGACCTTAAGGCTTTCACGACGGGTGCTATCCATTTGGTTCTCCTTTGATCGGCCAGGGATTGGGAGCGCGCCAGGCGTCGGCGCGAAAAGGCGTGGAACGCAGAACATCCTCCAGTGCAACGACATTGCCCATGTGGCCGCCCATCGTGGCATAGGCCGCGAGCGGCAGGGTGAATTCGATCGGCAGCACGAGCGCCGGTGTCGGCACGTACCCGAAAGCGTTGTCGGGCATGTCGAGCACGTCGACCATCACTGTGATGCCGCCGCCGGGCCAGACATAAACCGGGGCGCCCCCGCAGGTTACGCGCGTGATGAGGTCCTTGACCGAGCGGGTGAGGCGCACCGGGTTTTCGGTGACCCCGGCGCGCAAGCTTCCGCCGGCGCCGCCCATGAACAGCACGCTGCACAGCGCCGGTTCGCAGTTCTCCGCTATGCGCTCGACAACGACCCGGACGGCTTCAGGCATCGGCGCCTTCCGCGGAACAAGTTCCGCGTCGA
>JANNXB010000483.1:0-8263 GCA_031409355.1 Betaproteobacteria bacterium
GAGTACTCGGCCTGGCTGGAGGGAGACGAGATACCCCTTCGCGCCTGCCCCGACTCCGCGATCGACATTCGCCGCGTCAGCCGCGCAGTCAACAACGCGCGCACGGACATCCCCGAATTGCTCGAACCCGACGCGCAGTGATTTGCACCAGACGACCATACTGGATATAATGCCAGCACTGAATAAGGCCACAGTAAGGTAAACCCGGGCCTGGAGGCTTAGATGAGCGAACCGCTGACCGAACGCCAGACCGAAATCCTGCGCCTGATCAGGGAGCTGACCGAGGTCTCGGGATTCCCGCCAACGCGCGCCGAGATCGCCGAGCGCATGGGGTTCCGCTCCGTCAACGCCGCCGAGCAGCACCTGCGCGCGCTGGAGCGCAAGGGCGTGCTGGACATCACCGCCGGCTCCTCGCGCGGCATCAAGCTGCGCGATCGCGGCGGGCCGAAGCTTAGCCGCCTGCTGGAGCTGCCTGTCGTCGGCCGGGTCGCCGCCGGCAGCCCGATCCTCGCCGAGGAACACGTGACGGCACGCTACCAGGTGGATCCGAACCTTTTCACGCCTCGCGCGGACTACCTGCTGCGGGTGCGCGGCCTGTCGATGCGCGACGCCGGCATCCTCGAAGGCGACCTGCTGGCGGTGCATCGCACCCAGGACGCGCAGAGCGGCCAGGTGGTGGTGGCGCGCATCGGCAACGAGGTGACCGTCAAGCGCTTCAAGCGCCGCGGGCACTCAGTCCAGCTGCTGCCCGAGAACCCGGACTTCAAACCGATCGAGCTTGATCTGCGGCGCGATGAAATGACGATTGAAGGGATCGCGGTCGGTGTGATCCGAAGCGGAAAAAGTCTGTAAGTTCGCCGCGTTTCCCCGACGCCGGCCGCATGGCCTCCTCTATAATACGGGGCTGCTTTCCGCGCGCTAATGACCTCTCCCAATTACTCCACGGACCCCGGCAGGGGTTCCGCAAACATAAGCCTGAGCCAGTCGGCGGATCCGCGCCGGGTACTCGCCGATCGCGTCGAGCAGATGTATGGCCAGCTACCGCTCGGCATCGCCGGCAGCTTCGTCATCAGCGTGGTCGCGGCCTACGAGCTGCGCCAAGGCCGTTACGTCGAGATCGTCATTTTCTGGGCCGGCCTGGTGCTGCTGCTCACCGCCGCGAGTGCCGGTCTCTACTGGAGCTATAACAGGAGCACCACCAAGGCGTCCGAAGCCGCCCAATGGCTGCGCTGGCTCGCGATCAGCGCGCTCGCCAGCGGCGCCACCTGGGGCTTCGCCGGCGCGGTGTTCTTCCCGTCGCACGCCGACGAACAGCAGGTTTTCCTCGCATTCCTGCTCGCCGGCATGGTCGCCGGGGGCGTTTCGATCTATGCCGTGTCCTGGCCGGTCTATGCGCTGTACGCCGCGGGCATCGTATTCCCTTTCACCTACGTCCTTGGCACCTTCGGCAACCGGCTGTTTGGCGAGATTGCACTGCTAGTACCGGCGTTCTATGCCATGAACGTTAGCGTAGCCTGGCGCCTCAATCAGGTATTCGATTCGGGCTACCGCCTGCGGCACGCCTACGGCAAGCTGACCGAGGACTACACGGCCCTCAACCAGCAGGTAGAGCGGCAGCTCGAGGAATTGCTGCAAGCGCAACGCGAAGTCGATTCTTCCGGCCGAAAACTAGCGTTGTTCGCCGAACGCTCGCCAATCGCGGTGCTCCAGATGGAGCAAAACGCCACCATCCTTGAAGTGAATCCCGCTGCGGAAATCCTGTTCGGCTATGCCGCCGCGGAGCTGGTTGGCCGGAACGCCATTCGTACGCTCTTTTCGTCCGAAAATCCGGACCTGAACAAGGCCGCATGGAATTCGTTCATTGAAACCGCCAAGCCGCTCTCTCTTCCGCCGACCGGTTGCCTGCGGCGCGACGGCATCGAGGTAATCTGCGAATTTACGCTTACGCCCCTGGTAAATGAATTTGGCGCTCTGATATCGGTGATCGCGCAGGTGCGCGACGTGACGCAAGTCCTCGAGGCGGATCGCCTGAAGAAGGAATTTACATCGACGCTGAGCCATGAGCTGCGCACCCCCTTGACCTCGATCATCGGCTCGCTGCAGCTGGTCAATTCCGGAGTGATGGGCGAGATCGACAAGGACGCGGTCGAGCTTACCGAAATCGCCGAGCGCAACGCCCAGCGCCTGCTTGACCTCATCAACGACATTCTCGACATCGAAAAAATAGAATCCAACAAATTCGTCCTTTCCCCCGAGGACTTCGCGCTCGATGCGCTGGTGCGTGAGTCGCTACTGCTCAACAGGGGCTTCGCGGAGCGCTTCAAAGTCCGTCTGGAGGTGTCCGGCGAGATGCCCGAAGTGCCGGTCAACGCAGACCGCAAGCGCCTGCTGCAGGTCCTCACCAACCTGATCTCAAATGCCGCCAAATTCTCCAACGAAGGCGGCGCGGTCGAGGTGTCCATGACGGTGGCGGGCGGCACGGTACGGGTAAACGTCGGCGACCGGGGCGCAGGCATTCCGGAGGAATTTCGCAATCGTATCTTCGGCCGTTTTGCGCAAGCCGATACGGCGCTCACACGCCAGAAAGGCGGCACCGGACTGGGACTGGCGATCTGCAAGCGGCTGATCGAGGCGATGAACGGCCGCATCGGTTTCGAAGACCGGGAAGGCGGCGGCACGCTGTTTTATTTTGAGCTAAGCGTAAAGTATGCGTTGGCGCAAGCCCAAGAATGAGGAACTGATGCGCGAACAGCCGCTGAACAGAATCTGTTACGTGGAGGACGACGAGGACATCCAGCGCGTGGTACGCATGTCGCTGGAGCGCGTCGGCAAGATGACCGTCGAGGTTGTCGGGGACTCGACGCGCGCGATCGAGGCGATCATTGCGTTCAAGCCTGACCTGGTCATGCTCGACTGGATGATGCCGGTAATGGACGGCCCCGCAGTATTCCGAAAAATGCGCGAGCAAGCCGAAACGATGCACCTCCCGGTGGTCTTCATTACCGCCAAGGCCTCGCAGCGCGAACTCGACGAGTTGCTGGTCATGGGCGCGGCGGGCGTCATTTCAAAGCCGTTCTCGCCAAAGAACCTTCCGGATCAGCTGCGCGGCATCTGGCACAGCCTGCCGTAGCTAGGCCATCATGATCTCCTTGGCGGTGACGCCGGCCTTGCCGTATTCCAGCGTCCGGCGCACGCGATAAGGCTCGCCCCCGCCGATCTTCGGCATCTTTGCCAGATCGAGCAGTTTCTGCGGCCGCAGCATTTGCCCCTGGGCGTCGCGCACCACCATGACCCTGGGCAGCAGCCGCTGCACCTGGTTCTGCGCTATGACAATGCCGGTTTCGCCGCTATTCAATTCGACCACGCTGCCCACCGGAAAGAAACCGATGCAGCGGATGAACTGTTCGATCAGCGTCGGATGAAACACCTTGTCGCGCTGGCTATGCAGAAGATTGAGCGCGTTCGAGGGCGACATCGCTTCGGCGTATGGACGCTTCGTGGTCAGAGCATCGAACACATCCACGATCCCGGCGACCGCGCCAAGCACGGCGATGGAGTCTCCCTTCTTGCCATGCGGATAGCCGCTGCCGTCGTGCCGTTCATGGTGCAACGCGGCGATCTCGGCGATTTCCGGTGACAAGCCGGGGGTACGGCGCAGCTGCTCCGTGGTTAGCGCGACATGAGATCGCACCAGCTCCAATTCCTGGCCGGTCAAGCGGGATTCTTTCTCGCGAATTTCCTGTGGAACCTTCAGCATGCCCACGTCCTGAAGCAGGCCCACCAGCCCGGCGCGCTCGACCGCTTCCACATCCATGCCTAGAAAGCGCGCGAAGGCGATCATGTAGATGGAGACGTTCAGCGCCCGGCCTAGTTGGTAGCCGCCGCGCTCCTGCAATGCGCTCAGCAGCATCATTGCGTCAGGATTGCGCAGCATGCTTTCCGTCATGTTGCCGGCGACGAGCTTGATCTCGCTCGAATCGAACGCCTTGTCGGCGAGTATCGCGCCGAACGCGTCGGTCACTGCGCTAACGGCGGCGCTACGGGTATCGGTCGCGCGCGCGAATTCGCTCTCAACGCTTACTCGCGCGGCGTGGATCACTTTTCCGGTGCCCTGCAGGTCGGCCGCGACAGGGCCGCTACCGGGCTGGAGCACGGGCGGTTTTTCCGTCCGCTCACCTTCGGTCTCGACAAATACGTGCTTGCAGTACTTCTTCAGCCCGTCCAGCTGTTGCTCCGTCTTCAATACGAACCCTTGAAACACGAACGGCGTTTCCGACCAGGGGCGATCGAGCTCGTAGACGTACACGCCGAATTGAAGTTCCGCCACCGGAAGTTTCTTCTTCATGATCTCAGGCCAGGCGCTGCGTGGTCTCGATGCCGAACGCGCCGGTTCCCTGGTAGAACTTGCGCGACAGGAAACCGATCACCTCATCGGCGTTGCGAAAGCGCGCGTCGCGGTCCTTTTCCACCAGCTTGTCCATCAGCCGCTGGTACCGCGCAAGGTGCTCCGGCAGGTCGGGCGGCTGCGTATTCAGGTGGTGCAGCGCGACCTCGACTGCAGTCTCGCCATCGAACAGGTGCGTCCCCGTGAGCATCTGGAACAGCAGGACGCCCGCGCTGTAGATGTCCGTGCGCAGGTCGAGCGCCACGCCGCGCACCTGCTCGGGGCTCATGTAGCGCGGCGTGCCGAGTATCTCGCCTCTGGCGGTGCGGTCGATCGCGTCGATGTGCTTGGCGATGCCGAAATCGAGCACCGCGAGGCTGCCGTCGGCGCGGAACATCAGGTTCTGCGGCTTCAGGTCCCGGTGCAGCACGCCTTGCTCGTGGATGTCGCCCAGAGCGAACATCAATTCGCGGAAGATCTTCAGGCATTCCTCGGACTCCAGCGATTTTCCCGCAAGCCGCTTGTTCAGGTCGCCGCCGTCGAAGAACTCCATCACGAGGTACGCCAGCTCTCCTGAAACGCCGTGGCCGAAAATCCGCGCCACATGGCGACTGCGGATGCGCTCGACCAGGTTGTATTCCTCGATGAAGCGCTCCAGTGCCGATTTGTCGCTGGTGACTTCGGAGCGCAGGATCTTGACCACCAGCGGCTCGTCATCGCCTTCGCGCGACGCCAGGTAGACCCGGGACATGCCGCCCTCGCCGATCATGCGCAGCACCTGGATGCCGGGAATATGGATGCGCGCGCCAAGCTCATGCCCTTCGACGCGCGCGGCGCTCGCCGGGGTCAGGCTTTGCTCCAGCTTGACCATGATCAGTTCGCGCACGGAGGCGAGCAGCCTTTCGCGCGTCAATTCCTGCTTGCGCTGATAGTCGTCCGCGCCGATCTTCATGGCGCGCACCGCGATCACTTCATTGCCGGCGCCCGTCAGGAAGAGAATCGGCGGGCAGTCCGGGCGCAGCTTGAATTGCTGCAGCCAGTCAAGACCGTCGCCGCGCCCGAGCATGTAGTCGAGGATCACCAGGTCGTAGGCGCCCAGCGCAAACGAGGCGTCCGGCATCTCGCGTTCGAGCGGATCGAACTGCTCGATGTCGAGTTCCGGCCACTCCTGCTTCAGGTAGTGCGCGAGGATGTTCCGCAAATCCTCGTCGTCGTCGATGATCAGAACCTTCAACCGCCCTCCTCCTGGGCCCGCGCAACCCTCAAGATCACCACTTCCACCGGTTCCGCCTTGCCCTTGAGCTTGACGGCGCGCCGGTCGAGCGGCATGGAACCGCCGAACATGGAGTGCAGCGACAGGGAGGCGCTCGGGCCGATGAGAATTTCGTTCGGCTCCGCGCGCTGCATGAGCCGCGCCGCCACGTTGACCGGATCGCCGATGATGGTATAGCTCATGAAGCTCGGTGCGCCGACGTTGCCGACGACCACTTCGCCCGATTCGATGCCGACCCCGATGCCGGTGGAGAGCCCGTGCTCGGCCTGCCAGCGCGCCGCGACCGGGGCGAAGCGCTGGATCATGGCGCGGCCCGTCGACACCGCGCGGCTGGTGGCATCCACCTGGGGCACCGGCACGTTGAAGCCGACCAGCAGGCTATCGCCGGCCATGCTGAATACCGTGCCTTCGTTTTCGTGCGCCGCGGCGGTCAGTTCGGTGAAGAACTCGTTCAGCATCGGCACGATGCTCGACACCGGCACGGTTTCTGACAATCGCGTGAAGCCGCGCAGGTCGGCGAACAGCGCCACCACCGCGGTGCGGGTCGAGAGATTGCGGAAGACTTCCTCGCTGCCGCGCGATTCGCGCAGCACGCGCTCGGCGAGGCGAGGAGAAATGTAGCGCGCGAACGCCTTGCGGATTTCTTCTTTGCGCTGCACTTCGGCCGCGAGCCGCCGGCCTTCGAGTTCCTTGCGTGTTTCGTGCAGCCGCCGCAGCGTCTTCACCCGCGCCATCAGTTCCTCGCGGCGCACCGGCTTGGAGAGAAAATCGTCAGCGCCCGCCTCGATGCCTCTCACCCGGCTGTCCTGGTCCTCGAGCGCCGTGACCAGCACGACCGGCAGCAGCGCGGTGGCTTCCTGGCTTTTCAGCTGGCGGCAGATGTCGAATCCGTCCGCGCCGGGCATCTGCACGTCCAGCAGCACCAGGTCGGGCGGCGCCGCGGCGATCATTCTCAGCGCTTCGGAACCGTTCTCCGCAACCTGCGCCCGCATGCCCTGCTGCACGAGCATCCGGCCAAGAAGGCCCGCCATGTCCGGATCGTCATCGACGATCAGAACGCAGAACTCATCCCCCGCCTGCTGTTGCGCGCGCCCGGAGGCGAGGTCACTCATAGACTATTTTTACGCGGGCGAGGTAATCCATGTAGTCGGTGATGATCGCTTCGAGACCGGACAGGTTCTTGATCTTTGCGTCGTCCTCGATCTGCTTGCCGAGGACCGATATGTGCTCGAAGCCGTACGAATTTCCCACGCCTTTCATGCGGTGGCCGAGCTGCCGCAGCTGCTCCATGTCGCCGGCGCCCAGAGCGACGCGCAAGGTGGCGAGCTCCTTGGTGCGGTTTGTGATGAACGTCGGGATCAGGTCCTCGAGGTCCTTTGCGACGATAACGGTTATCGGCTGCTGGTCCATGGAGCGATTATAAAGTGTTGAAGCAAAAGCCGCTTTCGTTGGTTTTGTGAAATTCGGTGGTTTTGTGAAAGTCAGTGAAAGTCGTGGGAACGGACTGCCAGCGGGCCGAGCAGGCGGCTAAGCAGCCGGCTGTGGTCCGTGAACCGGCGGGCAAGCAAATGCACCACCAGGCCTTCACGCTGCACCACGCCTTCGACGCCCAGCAACAGTGCGCCCAGCAGCTCCTTGCGCTGGCGTTCGAACAGATCGCTCCAGACCACCACGTTGACGCAGCCGCTCTCGTCTTCCAGCGTCAGGAACACCACGCCGCTGCGGGTGTCGGGCCTCTGCCGGCAAGTCACCAGGCCTGCGGCCCGGGCGACGCTGCCGTGGCGCTGGCGCGGAAAATCCTCCGCTTTTGTCACCCGGAGATTCTCCAGATCATTCCTCAGAAGGGCCAGCGGATGACGGCCGAGCGTCAGGCCCAGGCTTGCATAGTCTGCAAGGATGCTCTCGCCCTCCGAAGGCGGCTCGAATTCAACCTGCTTTTCCGCTGCCGCCTCCGGTGGCAGGAAGACGGTTCCCTTTTCCACTCCGGAAGCGGCCCAATACGCGCTGCGCCGATGGCCCGCGAGGCTTTCCAGCGCGCCGCCCGCGGCGAGGCACTTCATGTCCTTGCGATTGAGGCCCGCGCGCCGCGCGAGATCGCTCACCGAAGTATGAGGCCTGCTTTCGACAATGCGCCGCGCCGATGCCGCAGCAAGCCCGCCCACCAGGCGCAACCCGAGGCGCACCGTATTGTCTATCTCCAGCGTGCAATCCCAGGCGCTTAGCGCCGCATCCGCCGGCTGGACTTCGACGCCATGTCTTCGCGCATCCTGTACCAGTTGCGAGGGACTGTAGAAACCCATGGGCTGGCTGTTCAGCAGCGCGGCGAGGAAGGCGGCCGGATGGTGGCGCTTGATCCAGGCCGAGTAGTACGCGAGCAGCGCGAAGCTCGCGGAGTGCGATTCGGGGAAGCCGTAGTCGCCGAAGCCCAGGATCTGGTTGTAGATCCGGTCGGCGAACTCCGGCGAGTACTGGTTCGCCTTCATCCCCTCTTTCAGCCTTTTCTCGAACGGCTCCAGGCCGCCCTTTCTTTTCCACGCCGCCATCGCGCGGCGCAATGCATCCGCTTCGCCGGCCGTGAAGCCGGCGGCCTCCATGGCGAGCTGCAT
>JANNXB010000484.1:0-4970 GCA_031409355.1 Betaproteobacteria bacterium
ACTGGTATGCCGCTCAAGGGCCTTTGGGTTGCATCATCGGCAATTCCATGTACCTCCCCAGCCAGACGCGCGCATCGCGTCCCGTAACGCCCAGAATTTTCTCATCACCGATCGAAATGGAGTTTTTCAACAGAATAGGCCGTGAACCCACGTTGGGCCAGCTACAGTCCGGCCCAATTTAGTTTGACTCGACCGATGGCCATCGCGACGGCCGCCTGCGTCGGCTCGACCACCGGGATGCCGATCGCGTCCTGCAGCGGCTTGCGGTAGCGCGCCATTCCGGCGCAGCCCATGATCACGACGTCGGCGCCGTGCGTATCGCGCAGGGCTTTGCCGACTGCGACCATGCGGCGGAAGGTCTTTTTTTCATCCGACAATTCGACGACACGCAGTCCCACCGGCAGCTCGCCCGCCAGGCGCCCGCTGACGCCGAGTGCGCTCACGTAGCGCAGGTGGCGCGGGATGGATTGCTTGAGGATGGCAATCACGCCGAACTTCTGGCCCAGCGTCAGCGCGGTGAGGATGCCGCACTCCGAGATGCCGAGAACGGGTTTTTTCGTCGCTTCGCGCAGCGAGTGCAGGCCAGGGTCGCTGTAGCAGGCCAACACGAACGCCGCATATTGTTTTTCTTTCTTTCGTACTAAATCCAGGAGAGGAGAAATGACCCCATCTACATGCTGCTGGGTTTCGATCCCGGGAGGGCCTTCCTTCAGCGTCACGCAGTCGATCTCCGGGCCGCCCGGGATGCGCAGGGGGACGCAGGCCTCGTCGATGCCGCGCGTTACGGCCTCGGTCGAGTTGGGGTTGATGACGAGGATGCGATCCGCCATCCCCGGATACTATCGCTTCCAGTCGATTTATCGGACAATGCCCCCGTGAAATCCAACATGGGAGCGCTACCAATGTTTCATCTCCGCTTTGCCGTGAGCGTCGCCGCCGCACTGTTGCTGGCCGGTTCCGCGCTGGCCCAAACCAAGCTGCCGCCGCTGCGTACCGGCGTCGACGGCACCTTCGCGCCGCATGCCATGCCCAAGCTGGGCGGCGGTACCGAGGGCTTCCAGATCGACCTCTTCACCGAGGCCGCCCGGCGCATGAAGCGCGAAATCACCATCGACAGCGTTAGCTTCTCCACCCTGATCCCGGGCATGCTCTCGGGCCGCTACGATTTCATCGCGGCGCCGACCACGGTGACCAAGGAGCGCGCCGAAAGCATGCTCTTCACCGCCGGCTACCTGTGGACCGCGTTCCAGTTCGGCATCAAGAAGGGCTCCGCCCCTATCAAGGACTGGTCCGACTTGAAGGGCAAGGTCGTCTCCGTCAACAAGGGCACGCCCTACGAGAACCTGAGCAAGGCCGAAGGCGCGAAGCACGGCTTCACCGTGCAGGCCTACGATACCCAGCCCGACGCGACGCAGGCCGTGCTCTCGGGCCGCGCCTACGCGACGCTGGGCGGCAACACGACCATCGTCTACGCCGCGAGCAAGAACCCGGATTTCGTCGCCGACCTCGAGCTCACCCAGACGCGCGCGCACTGGGCGGCGCCGTTCCCCAAGGGCAGCGTGGCGCTGCGCAACGAGATGCAGGACGTGCTCGATTGCATGAAAAAGGACGGCACCATCGCCAAGCTGTCGGAGAAATGGTTCGGCCGCGTGCCGGGTCCCGACTCGCTCGAGCGAGTGATCACGCCCGGCTACGGCGTGCCCGGGATGCCGGGCTACGACCCGACGCCGCATGCGATGAAGTGCGGCTGATCTGCGGTTGCTAGCAGGAGATGCCCGGTAAGCCGATAGTCGAGGCGCGCGGCATCCACAAGCATTTCGGCGCCCTGCATGTCCTGAAGGGCGTCGATCTCGTGCTGGCGGAGCGCGAGCTGGTGTTCGTCATCGGGCCCTCGGGTTCGGGCAAGTCCACTCTGCTGCGCTGCCTCAACCGGCTCGAGGAGCCTACCTCGGGCAGCGTGGTGGTCGACGGCGTCGACCTGCTCGATCCGCGCACCGACATCAACCATGCGCGCCAGCGCATCGGCATGGTGTTCCAGTCGTTCAACCTCTACCCGCACATGACGGCGCTCGGCAATGTCACGCTGGCATTGCGCAAAGTGGCCGGCAAGTCGCGCAGCGAGGCGGACGCGCTCGGTCACGCCGCGCTGGCGCGGGTTGGGCTCGCCGACCGCGCCGGCCACACGCCCGGCCAGCTCTCCGGCGGCCAGCAGCAGCGCGTCGCCATCGCGCGCGCGATCGCGCTCGAGCCGCGCGTCATGCTGTTCGACGAGCCGACCAGCTCGCTCGATCCTGAGCTGGTGGGCTCGGTGCTGGGCGTGATGCGCGACCTGCGCGAGAGCGGCATGGCCATGATCGTGGTCAGCCACGAGATGGGCTTCGCCCGCAACGCGGCGGACCGCGTGGTGTTCATGGACGAAGGCGCGATCGTCGAGCAGGGCACGCCGGCGGCGATCTTCGAGGCGCCCGTGCAGGACCGGACACGCGCCTTCATAGGCCAGATCCAACGGCACTGAACCCCTGCTTCTAATGCCACCTTCTGGCTGGGACCGTTTCCTCGACGCCTTCTTCAACGCGAAGGTGATGGCCAAATATCTGCCGGACATCGCCCACGGCATGCTGGTCACCGTCGAGCTGGCGGCCCTCGTCATCGTCGCCGGCCTCGCCTCGGGCCTCGCGCTCGCGCTGCTGCGCAGCCTGGGCTTCCGGCCGCTAAACCTGTTAATCGTGTTTGTCGTCGATCTCTTCCGCGCGCTGCCGCCGCTGGTGATCATCGTCTTCATCTACTTCGGCCTGCCCGCCGTCCAGATCGCGCCCTCGGGCTTCGTCTCGACCTGGCTGTCGCTGACCCTGGTGCTGATGGCCTTCTCGGAAGAGATCTACTGGGCCGGCATTACGTCGATCGCCAAGGGCCAGTGGGAGGCCGCGCGCTCGACCGGCCTCACCTACTGGCAGACCCTGATCAGCGTGGTCCTGCCGCAGGCCTTGCGCCTCACGATTCCGCCGCTCACCAACCGCACCATCGCAATTACCAAGGGCACCGCGCTCGGCACCGTCGTGGCCGTGAGCGAGATCCTGGGCATGGCCTCCTCGGCGGTGTCCAACAGCTACAACCCGTCGCCCCTGACCCTGGGCGCGCTCGCCTACCTGATCCTGTTTTTCCCCATGGTGGTGTTCGGCCGCTGGCTGGAGACCCGGATGGCCTGGAAGCGCTGAGCCATGATCCAGACGTTCTTCAACCTTGAAATCATCGCCGCCGCCTGGCCCATCATCCTGGCCGGCCTCGGCAATACCGTGATGCTGTCGCTGGTGGTGGTTCCGCTCGGCCTCTTCGGCGGGCTGTGCCTTGCCATGCTTGCCAGCGTGCGCAAGCCCTGGGTGCGCTACCCCTTGATGGCCTGGGTCGATTTCTTCCGCGCCTTCCCGCCGCTGGTGCTGCTGATCTTCCTCTTCGCCGGCCTGCCCTTCGCCGGGCTGGAACTGGGCGGCTTCGCCTGCGTCTGCATCGCCTTCTTCCTCAACACCGGCGCCTACTACGGCGAAATCCTGCGCGCCGGCATCGAATCGGTGCCATCGGGCCAGACCGAAGCCGCGCGCAGCACCGGCCTCGGCCGCGTCCAGACCATGCTGTTCGTCGTCCTGCCGCAAGCCGTGCGCAACGTGCTGCCCGACCTGCTCTCCAACACGCTCGAAGTGGTGAAGCTCACTTCGCTGGGCAGCGTCGTCGCCATGCCTGAGCTGCTGTTCCAGGCGCGGCAGGCGCAGAGCCTGACCTACAACCCCACGCCGATCGTGCTCGCCGCCCTCATCTACTTCGTCATGCTCTGGCCGCTGGTACGGCTGCTGAGCCGGCTCGAAAACCGGGCGCTCGCGGGGCGGGGATAAAACCTATCCGACGAGCAGCTTCGCGGTGCGTTCCTTGAAGTCCTTGGCGGCGAGGAACAGGCCGCCGTCGGCGCCGTCGATGAAGTGCAGGTGCTTGCCGGAGTAGTTGAACACCAGGCAGGTCATGTGGGCGCGGTTGGTGACGTGCAGGCCATAGACCAGCTCGCCCTTCGCGTAGCGCTCCGCGAGCCAGGCTTCCAGCGCCTCGCGCTGCGCCGCGTTGCCAGCGAGGATCTGGCGGAAGACGTCGTTGAACTTGCGCACGTCGGTGTTGCGGAACAGCGTGTCCTTGTAGGTGCTCCAGTCCGTGAACTCGGTTTTCAGGCCGAACTTCATGAGGAACCAGCCGAGCACAACGAACCAGCGTACGCGCATGAGGTAGAGCCACTTGCCGAACGCACCGCGGTCCGCGGCGCGCACGCCGACCTCGGGGCCCAGCTGGCGCGCGCCCAGCGCGGGCATCAGTGAAAGGGTCGGCGGCGTGAGCGGATGGCAGGCGTCGTCGCTACCGTAGATTTCCATCAGCTTGGCGATCACCTCGCGGTAGACCGCCGCCGCCTTTCCGGGCTCACTGGCCAGCGCGCGCACCATGACGCAGACGGTCTCGCCGTGCCGGCTGGGGATGTCCTGCCAGCGGCATTCCAGGCCTTCCAGGCTGCCGCGCGCGACGACGCTGCCGGGCCTCACCTCGCACAGGTGTGCCGTGGCGGGATCCTTCATGAACTTGTCGGCGTAGGCCATGCCGCCGCCGGCGAACGCCGCCTGGATGTAGTTCTCCGACACGCGCACGCGCGCCACCTGGATGTCGTAGCCGGCGGCGCGGATCTGCGATACCGGGATGGTGGCCACGCGCAGCTCCAGGCCGAAGGACTTTTGCGCCATTTCCTGCGTCTTGACGAGCGCCGCCTTCGCGTCCTCCAGCAACTCCTCCGGCACGCAGAAGGCGCTGCCGTCGCCCTCGAAGATGAACGGAATCTCGAGAGTGCCGGCGGCGTTCAGCATCGCGGTGACCGCCGAAGCGCCGACCGTGTTGACGTGCTTGTAGTTTCCGGCCTGCACGGCGAGCGTGGAATTGCGCACGTCGCA
>JANNXB010000485.1:0-14274 GCA_031409355.1 Betaproteobacteria bacterium
AGTTACGCCGGGCATGCGCTCGATCAGCTGCCTGACTTTCTGCCATTGGTCGATCGAGCGCAGCTGCTGGGACCGGGGCTGCACGTTCACCGCACCGGGGCCGCCGTCGCGCAGGGGCCGCGCCACCTGCTCGGGGGGCACCACGATGATCGGCGCTTGTGAGTTGAGCGTGCGGCGGATGATGTTGGATTGCAGCCCGGAGAGCAACGCAGACATGAACACGATCACCGCCACGCCCAGCGCGACGCCAACGATGATCAGCAGGGTCTGCGCCAGCCCCTCGCGCATGAAGCGGAACGCGGCAATCCATTCGAACGGCAGGTAGCGGTTCAGGGGCTTTTCGATGCCGGGACGATGCGCACGCGCTGTCCGGCCTTCACCAGCATGTTGGTGGACGAAACCAGCGCCTCGCCCGCCGCCAGGCCCTCGAGGACCTCGACATGGCCCGCGCCGCGCATGCCGATTTTCACGTCCTGGCGAACGGCGTGGCCGTCGCGCACCACCAGCACCCACGGCTGCCTGCCGGAGATATCGCGCACGCCGTCGCTTGGAACCGCAAGGGCGCCGGCGCGGCGCGCCACCTCGATGTCCACCGACACCGTCATGTCCTGGCGCAGGTACTTGGGCGGCGCGGGCACCTTGAGCTTTACCTCGACCGAACCGCGCGTCGCGTCGACGCCCGGATTGATGAACGCCAGTTCGGCCGCGAAGCGCTCCCCGGGAAACGCATCGGCGGAGGCTATCGCCCGCTGGCCGGGAGCGACCTCCGCGAGATGGCGCTCATCCATCTGCACCACGATCTGGGTTTCGCCGGCCGGGGCGAGCGCCATCAATTCCTTGCCCGGCTGCACGGTATTGCCGGGCTCGACGCTTCGCGCAATTAGAACGCCATCGACCGGCGCGTGGATCACCAGCTGGTCGAGCCTCGCCTGGGCTGCGCGCTGGGTTGCCTTCGCCTGGTCCAGGGCGCTCTGGGCCACCGCGTAATCGCTGCCGCTGGGCGCGTTGGACTGCACCTGCAGGCGCGACGCGCGCGCGAGGCTCTCGGCGACATCGAGGGATCGCTGGGCTTCATCGAGCTGGGACTGGCCGATGAACCCGCGCGCCTGCAGCGCCTTGTTGCGTTCGTAGCTGCGCCGCGCCTGCAAGGCGTTGGCCTCGGCCTGCGCGAGGCTTTGCTGCGCGGCGGGCAATCCCACTTCGCGCAGCTGGCGCAGTCTTGCTTCGGCCTGCGCAATGCCCGCGCGCGCCTGCGCCATCGCTGCGCGCTCGTCCTCGTCCGCGAGTTCGATCAGCACATCGCCGCGGCGCACCGCCTGTCCTTCCTGTACGGGACTGCGCACCACGCGCTCGGCAACGGCCACGCCGATCGAAACGCGTTGCGGGCTGATGATGCGGCCGCTGGCGACCACTGTTTGCGCGAGC
The DNA here is from genome assembly GCA_031409355.1 of Betaproteobacteria bacterium. Taxonomy (GTDB): domain Bacteria; phylum Pseudomonadota; class Gammaproteobacteria; order Burkholderiales; family SG8-39; genus RBG-16-66-20. The sequence goes on from JANNXB010000485.1 coordinate 1,426, forward strand.
TCCATGCGGATGGCCGCAATGGTCTGCACCGGCTGTCCCAGGATCAGGTTGCGCGCGCCATAGGCGGCGCCGGCGAGTGCCAGTGCCGCCAGCGCCCAGAGTAGCCACCGCCGCCGCGATGACGCGGCGGGTATCGAAACGGGCGGCGGTACAGCGGGCGATGCGGAAGGCGCATCGGCAACGGTCATGGGCGGCATCCGGAAAAATACCCACGAGGGTAGCCCGGCGCCGGCAGTACGCACTGTGCGCCAGCGCCCATACCGAGAACCCTCGCGGAACCCCTCGCGGCAGCCGTACCCTCAGTGGCAGCGGTTCAGTTCGTCAGGGCGCCAGGGATTGTTGAAGGTGCTCAGGGATTCCAGGAACACCACCAGTTCCGTCTGCTCGCCAGCGGTGAGCTTTAGCGGCTTCACTTCGCCCGAACCCCGCTCCGAGTAGTGCCGGACGGCGTCGGCCAGCGTCCCGACCTCGCCATGGTGGCCGTAGGGCGCGGTGAGGAACAGGTGGCGCAAGGCCGGCACCTTGAACGCGCCGTTCTTGCCTGGGTCGGGCCGATCCTTGGCGGCATAGGCGGCGAAAGGCAGGGCAAGCCCCGCCAATACCCCCCAGATTGCCGCCGCCGCCCTCATGCAACGCTATTATGTGGCCCCATCAACGGGAGAGTACGAGTGACCATCAAGTCTGACAAGTGGATTCGCCGCATGGCGGCGCAGGGCATGATCGACCCGTTCGAGCCGGGCCAGGTCAAGGAGGTCAACGGCAAGCGCATCGTCTCCTACGGCACCTCGAGCTACGGCTACGACATCCGCTGCTCTGGCGAATTCAAGGTCTTCACCAACATCAACGCCACCATCGTCGATCCCAAGAAGTTCGACGAGAAATCGTTCGTCGACATCCGCGGCGACGAGTGCATCATCCCGCCGAACTCCTTCGCGCTGGCGCGCACCGTCGAGTACTTCCGCATCCCGCGCAGCGTGCTGACCATCTGCCTGGGCAAGTCCACCTACGCGCGCTGCGGCATCATCGTCAACGTGACGCCGCTGGAGCCGGAGTGGGAGGGCCACGTGACGCTGGAATTCTCCAACACCACGCCGCTGCCGGCGCGCATCTACGCCAACGAGGGCGTGGCGCAGGTGATCTTCATCGAGTCCGACGAAGTTTGCGAGACCTCCTACCGCGACCGCGGCGGCAAATACCAGGGCCAGAAGGGCGTCACCCTGCCCCGTATCTAGTAGGTCCGTCGCCCGCCACCACAATTTCCTTGACTCACCGGGACGTCTCCCTATAATCCGCAAAAATTCCCTGTTAACTCAAGGACACGCGGATGGGCTTACGCCCCAGCAGCATAGGTCGCCTCACCAAGCAGAATTCACCGCAGCAAAGCGCAAGAGCGCAAGAACAGCTCTTCGACACGCACGCCGAGTCGAGCCTCGACTTCGAGATCGCGCGCCAGGCCAGCCTGCAGAAGTACACGCGGCCGTTCCTGATCCTCGACACCGCCATCGTGCGCGAAAAGGCACGCCGCTTCCGCGCGGCCATGCCGCGCGTGCGGCCGCACTACGCGGTCAAGGCGAACCCGGAGCGGCGCGTCCTCAAGGCGCTGCTGCAGGAGGGCTGCAGTTTCGAGATCGCATCCACGGCTGAGTTGGACCTGCTGCTGTCGCTCGGCGTCAAGCCCGCCGAGGTGTTCTACTCGAACCCGGTGAAGTCGCGCCAGGCGATCACCTATGCGGCCGCCAAGGGCGTGGAGTGGTTCGTGATCGACAGCGTCGACGAGCTGCGCCGCGTGCACGAGATCAAGGCCGACGCCAAGACGTACCTGCGCCTCGCGACGCCCAACATCGGCAGCGACTGGCCGTTGTCGGGCAAGTTCGGTGCCGGCGTTGGCGACACGCGCGAAATCATCCAGACCGCGGCCAGGATCGGCGCCGACCTGGCGGGCGTCACCTTCCACGCCGGCTCGCAGTGCCGCAACCCGGAGAACTGGCGCGTCGGCATCGAGAAGGCGCGCACGACTTTCGACGCCATGGCCAAGGCGGGCCTAAAGCCGCGCATGCTGGACATCGGCGGCGGCTTCCCGGTGCGCCACGTCAAGCCGATTCCGTCGATCGAAGTGATCGGCGAAGTCGTGAACGAGGCGCTCAAGGCGTTCCCCGCAGAGGTGCAAGTGGTTGCCGAACCCGGCCGCTACCTCGTCTCGGACGCGGGCTATTTCGTCTGCCGCGTGCTCGGCACGGCGACGCGCGCCGGCAAGCGCTGGATGCACTGGGATGCGGGCCTGTTCGGCGGCGTCATCGAGACCACCGAGGGCCTAAAGTACAAGATCCGCACCGAGCGCTCCGGGCCGGACATTCCCTGGCACGTCGCCGGGCCCACCTGCGATTCTGTCGACGTTATCCTGCGCGACGAACCTCTGCCTTCGGACCTGCAGGAGGGCGATTTCGTCTACCTGCGCAACGCGGGCGCCTACACCACGGCCTACGCCAGCGAGTTCAACGGCTTTCCGCTGCCGGAAGTGAGGATTTTCGAGTCGAAACGAGAAACCCAGTCGCGCTAGACTCTTTCGTACAGCACGAAATCGAAACGCACGCCGTTCGCAGCGGTGTGCGTTTCTTTTTGTGACACGCGCCAGGCCTTGCGGTCCCAGTCGGGAAAGCGCGTGTCGCCCTCGTAATCGCGATCGATCTCGGTGAGCACCAGGCCGTCGGCCAGCGGCAGCGCGGCGGCGTAGATCTCCGCGCCGCCGATCACGAACACCACCGGTTCGCCGGTGCACAGCGCGATCGCCGCTTCGAACGTCGACGCCACGCTCGCGCCCGGCGCTTCATAGCCGGGTGTTCTGCTGATCACGATGTTTTCCCGGCCCGGCAGCGGCTTGCCGAGGGAGTCCCAGGTGCGCCGGCCCATGAGTACCGGGTGGCCGAGCGTTAGCTGCTTGAAGTGCTTCAGGTCTTCGGGCAGGTGCCAGGGCATTTTGCCCTGCGCGCCGATGACGCCGTTCCTGGCCAGCGCCGCGACCAGGTAGATGCGCGTCGTCCCGGAGGCGACGGACGGATGGTTTGGCCCGCCAATTCGTGACATACGTCCTCGTCCTGACGAATTCTTGCGTGGATCATAGAGGCATGAGCAGCATCGACACGCCCGCCCTGCAACCCGCGCCGCCGCCGCCGCTCGGCCAGGCGCGGCGCGCTTTCGAACGGGATTACCTGGTGCGCATCCTCTGGATGACGCACGGCAATGTGACGCAGGCGGCGCGCCTTGCCGGCCGAAACCGGACCGAATTCTACCGCCTGCTAGATCGCCACTCGATCTCCCCGGCCAGCTTCAAGCTGTCGCCGCGTGGCGACGCTGCGCTCTCCGGCGCTTCGACGGAGCCCGCCGCAACGGCCTGAGTTCAGCAAACCCCTGTTTTCCCCCGGGCCCGCCGTCTACCCCCCCTGACAGGCGGGCCTGTTTTTTTACACAGCGATCGGTGCCTTGATGGCCGGATGCGGCTCGTAGCCCTCGAGGGTGAAGTCCTCGTAACGGAAGGCGAAAAGGTCCTGCACCTGGGGATTGAGCGCGATGCGCGGAAACGGCCGCGGTGCGCGCGACAGTTGCTCGCGCGCCTGCTCGAGGTGATTCAGGTAGAGGTGCGCGTCGCCCAGCGTCAGCACGAACTCGGCGGCCTGCAGCCCGGTAACCTGCGCCACCATCAGGGTCAGCAGCGCATAGGAGGCGATGTTGAACGGCACGCCGAGGAAGAGATCCGCGCTCCTCTGGTACATCTGGCAGGAGAGCTTGCCGTCGGCGACATAGAACTGGAACAGCGCGTGGCAGGGCGGCAGCGCCATGCGGTCGACGTCGGCGGGGTTCCATGCGCTCACGATGTGGCGGCGCGAATCCGGTTTCCTGCCGATGGATTCGAGCACGTTCCTGATCTGGTCGATCTCGCGCCCGTCGGGGGTACGCCAGTGGCGCCACTGGTAGCCGTACACCGGGCCGAGTTCGCCGTTCTCATCGGCCCATTCATTCCAGATCGAGACGCCGCGCTCCTGGAGCCACTTCACGTTGGTGTCGCCGCGCAGGAACCAGAGCAGTTCCAGGATGATGGACTTCAGGTGCAGCTTCTTGGTCGTGAGTAGCGGGAAGCCCTCGCTTAGGTCGAAGCGCAGCTGGCGGCCAAACACCGACAAGGTGCCGGTCCCGGTGCGGTCGGTTTTCTTCGCGCCCTCGGCCAGCACCTGGGCAAGCAGGTCGAGGTACTGGCGTTCGGCGCTCATACCGCGATGGTAGCGAAAAGTTCGAGCGCGTTCGGAAATCTATCTTCGGGCCGCTTCGCCAGCAGCCGGTCGATGATGGTCTGGTAGCCCGCGAGGCGTTCCGGCAGGCGCGGGATGTCCCCGTGGACGTGCAGGTGCATGAGACCGGCCGGGCCCTCGTCGGCCCACAGGCGCTTGCCGGTCAGCATCTCGTAGAAAATCACCCCCAGGCTGTACAGGTCCGAGCGTGCATCGGCGCTTATGCCCAGGCATTGCTCGGGGCTCATGTAGCGCGGCGTCGCCATCACCTCGCCGTGCCGCGTGAGCTGGGTGCTGGAATCCAGGTCCTTGGCCAGGCCGAAGTCCACGATCACCGGCCGGCCGTTGGCGCGGAACATGATGTTCTGCGGCTTCAGGTCGCGGTGCACGATGCCGTGCGAGTGGATCGCGTCCAGGGCTTTGGCGATCTGCGAGGCGAGCCGCAATGCCGCCAGCGAGCTCATGCCCTCGTGCATGCGCGCGGCGAGGGTCCCGCCCGAAAGGTATTCCATCGCGATGTAGGGCTGCTGGCCGGAGAAGCCCTGGTCGAAGATGTGCGCCACGTATTCGTTCTCGGCCGCCACGAGCAGCTTGTATTCGCGCACGAAACGCTGCAGGAAGGTGGCGTCGCGGCGCAGGCTTGGGTCCAGCACCTTTAGCACCAGCTGGACGCCGTCATGCACGCGTTCGGCGAGGTAGACCTGCGCCATGCCGCCTTCGCCGATCTTGCGCAGCGTGCGGTACCCGGGGACCCGCCCCTCGTGTTCCACCGGCGCGCCGGCCTTTAACGCCTCGAGGGGAATGGTGCGCGCGAAACCCGAGCGCGTGCCGCTGCTCTCCTGGCGGCGCGTTTCGTGCTCGCGCAGCGCATCCTCGATCGCGCGCGCGAGCCGCTCCTGCGTTAGCCCGGTCTTGCGCAGGAAGTCGGCCGCGCCGGCCTTCATCGCCTGGATCGCGACGTGCGTATCGCCATGGTCGGCGATCAGGATGACCGGCGGGCTGTGCCGTTCCCTGCGGATCTGCGCCGCCCACTGGATGCCGTCCTCGCCCGCCGGATGCTGGTCCAGCAGCACGAGGTCGTAGTTTCCGCCGGCCACGCTGGCGGCGGGATTGCCGCGTTGGCGGGGATCCCATTCATCGGTCTGCGCCTCCGGCCACCGGGCGCGCAGCATCCCCGCAAGCTCGCGGCGAAATTCGCTCGACTCGTCAACGATGAGGCAACGCATGGCCGATCCGCAAACAGCGGAATTTTGACATTGGACGCATTGATAAAGCCCTACGGACAGTGGATGATGCACGCCTTGCGGAGGTAATGCACGATGAAGCTCTTCGGCGGCTCGAAGCCGGACCACCCCCTTGCCGACCCGAAAGAGGCGAAGCGCCTGCTGGAAGGCCTGCCGGCGAACGACCCGGTCAAGGCGCTCGACGAACTCATGCACTGGATGGAATCGGTGGCGGCGATCGAGGGTTTCAGGCCCGACGCGAGGATCCAGCTGCTGATGTCGCTGGACGACGCGGCGCAGCCTTTCGCGCGCAAGCTCGGAAAAGACTACTTCGCCGCGGGCCGGCCGTCGCGCTTCCAGGAAAACCGCCTCTGGAGCGCCCTGCATGGCTACTGGAAGCAGGCGGGTTATGCCTACGCGCGTTCGGTCGACCAGTTCGTCCAGAACGCCAAGGGCGTGGACGCCGCCAAGGCCCTGCTGCCGCTGCTCCTCGTGCGCACGCTGCGCAGTTTCGCGCAGCAGATCAAGTGGATGCACATGCGCTATGGCCCGATCGACCTCGCAAGCTGGGGCGTGTTCAACAGCGTCTACGCGTTCGCCGAGGCGAAACAACTCGCGCAATCCAAAGTGACGGTCTACCCCGGCAACGCCGCAGCTTCCACGCCGCAGCTCGAGTTCCTCAAGGGCGCCATGTTCAGCGCCAGCGCGCCCGACGGCATGCTGCCGGTGGAAGTCGAACTGGCGGAACGCCTGATCGCGGAGTTCGCGCCGCGCTTCGTGCTCGGCAACGCGCCCGCGGCCGGCATGGTGTTCTGGACGGACCTGGGGCAGGCGATGTCGCCCGCGCGCCTGACGCGCCTGCCGCAGACCGTGCCGGGCCTGCGCTGCTTCGGCCCCGGCGCGGCGCTCACCGAATTGCACGAACTGGCCGAGCGCGTCATGGTGGGCGGGCAGGTGCCCGCCGAAGTCAACCTGGGCGGAACCTATGAGGCGCACGTCGCGCTCGAAGCGATGCGCCACCTGCACCTCTACTGGTCGCCGCAGGCGCCGGAGCGCAAGACGCAGCGCCACGCGGTAAAGACGCGGCTTTCCGTCACGCACGGATTCGCCGGGGTGCTCGGAGTGCTGGGCGACGGCGATTCGCTCGACTTCGACAACCAGAATTCGGAGAGCTGGATCGTCGAGAACGTGAGTGCGGGGGGCTTCGGCGCGGTGGTACCGCAGCTGAAGGGCGACTGGTTGCGGGTGGGCGCGCTGCTCGCGCTGCAACCCGAGGGCGGCACCAACTGGGTGCTCGGGCTGGTGCGCCGGGTCAACAAGCTCGCGGGACAACAGGCGCGGGTAGGCATCGAGACACTGTCCAAGCTGCCGTTGCTGTCGCGCTTCGCGGTCGCTGGCGTCGCGACCGTCACGGAGCAAGGCGTGCTCATGAAAAGCGCCGATGCGGCCGAGACGCGCATCGTGTTGAAGCCGGGAGTATTCACCCCGGGACAGAACCTCGAGGTCGCGCACGGCGGGCGCAATCACGTCTACCTGCCGCAGGCCCTGTCCGAGCGCGGCGAGGATTACGAAATCGCCAGGTTCCGGGAATTGATCAGAGAATCCTGAGCAGGAACGCGGCGATGTCGGCGATTTCCTCGGGACACACCGAGTGCTGCATCGGGTATTCGCGCCAATCGATCGTGTAGCCCAGTGCGCGCATAGCGTCGCGCGACAGGGCCGCGCGGTCCAGCGGGATCATGCCGTCGAACTTGCCGTGCGCCATGAAGATGGGCAAGTCTTGATTCGCCGTTGAGCGTTCCTTTTCCAGGGTTTTTGACAAAGGCAGATAGGTCGAGAGCGCCATCACTCCGGCCAGACGCTCGGCGTGGCGCAGGGCGGTCTGCAGCGCGATCGCGCCGCCCTGGGAAAAACCGGCGAGGACGATCCTGTCGCGGGGAACGCCGCGTTGCGTTTCCCTTGCCATCAGGCTTTCCACGAATCCCTGCGATTCGCGGATCCCGGCTTCATCCTCCGTTCCGCCGCCCATTTGCAGGATGTCGTACCAGGCGGGCATGCGCATGCCGTTGTTGATGGTCACCGGGCGATGCGGCGCGTTGGGGAAGATGAAGCGTACCGGCAGCGAGGCGGGCAGCCCGAGTTCCGGCACGATCGGCTCGAAATCGTGGCCGTCGGCGCCCAGGCCGTGCAGCCAGATCACCGCCGCCCTGGGTGCCGGTCCAGTCTCAACTTCAATCGCATCAAGGGCTTGTCGCATGCGGCGATTGTAGCGGGAATATTACCGTTGACGTATTGACTGGCGGTCATTTAACATTTTCGGAAATGACCAAGGGTCAGTTAAAGCAGCGTACGCGCGCGGTGGCGCCGAAGGACAAGTCCGAACGCCGCGCGGCCATCGTGCAGGCGGCGGCGGCATTGCTGCGGCACGACTCGTCGGCGACGTTCTCGGTGGAAGAGCTGGCGCGCCGCGCCGGCCTCGCCAAGGGAACCGTCTACCTTTATTTCGGCACGCGCGAGGAGGTGCTGCTCGCCTTGCACGAGCGGCAGTCGCGGGAGTTGTTCGACGTCGTCGAGCGTGCATTGAGCGCGAACGATTCGCACGGCCGGCGGGTGGTGGAGGGCGGTCTCGAGTACATGCGCGCCCATCCGGAGTTCTACCCGGTCGCCGGCAACTGCCGCTACATGCTGGACACCAACATCGGCACCGAGGCGGCACTCGCTTTCAAGCTCGGCATCGCGCAGCGGCTCGAGCCGCTCGGGCGGCGCATCGAGGATCTGTACCCGGGGCTTGGCGCCGGCGAAGGCGTGGCGCTGCTTACCAACTGCTACGCGATGATCATCGGGCTGTGGCAGCAGATGGATCCGCCGCTCAGCCTGCGCAAGGTGATGCAGCGCCCGGAGATGGCCATTTTCCGCGTCGATTTCGAGAAGCAGCTGGTCGCGGCCCTGCTCGACCTGTGGGAGAGCGCCGAGCGGCGCAGCAGAAAGGGGATGACATGAACAGATTCCTGATGACGACGCTGGCGGTGCTGGCGCTGGCCGCGTGCAGCGACGCAACGGAGAAGAAACCCGAAGAGGTCCGGCCCGTCCGGGTCCTCACCATCGGCGAATCGGCCGAAGCGGGCACCATCAGCTACGCCGCCGAGGTGCGACCGCGGCACGAGGTGCGGCTGTCGTTTCGCGTCGGCGGCAAGATCGTCGAGCGCCTGGTCGAGGTGGGCAGCAAAGTGCGCGCCGGGCAGCCGGTGGCGCGGCTGGACGCGGCCGACCTCGCCCTCGCCGCGGCGAGCGCCCGGGCGCAGGCCGCGAGCCTGGAGACCGAACGCAACCTCGCCGCCGCGGACCTCGCGCGCTATCGCGAGCTGCGGGAGAAGAATTTCATCAGCCAGGCCGATTTCGACCGGCGCTCCAGCGCCCTCGAGGCCGCCGCCGCGAAGCTGGACGCGGCGCAGGCGGTGTCCCGCCAGTCGTCGAACCAGACCGGCTACGCGCTGCTGGTCGCCGACAGCGCCGGCGTGATCGTCGCAATTGAAGCGGAAGCGGGGCAGGTGGTCGCCGCGGGACAGACGGTGGCGCGGCTCGCGCGCCGCGGCGAGATGGAAGCGGCCTTCGCGGTGCCCGAGGCGCAACGGCGGCAGGTGCAGAACGCATCGGCTCTCTCGCTCACGCTAAATGCCACTCCCGGCAAGCAGTGGAAAGCGAAACTGCGCGAGCTCTCTCCCGCGGCTGATCCGGTCAGCCGTACCTATGCCGTGCGCGCCACGATCCTCGAGGCGGGCGACGACGTCGAGCTCGGCATGAGCGCGCGCGTCGCGGTCACCGCCTTGGGCGCAGGCCCGAAGCTGGAGGTGCCGGTGGCGGCGCTCTACTCGCGCGGCGACCGGCCACAGGTATTCGTGGTCGATGGCAACGGCGTGGTGCAGCCGCGCGACGTGAAGACGGCGGGCATCGCGGGCGAGAGAGTAGTGATTGAATCGGGCCTCAAGGCCGGCGATGTGGTGGTCGCGGCCGGCGCGGCGTTGCTGCGCCCGGGCCAGCGCGTACGCATCCTGCAAGGCAAATAGGGTGTCGCAGGATCGTTTCAACCTGTCCGCCGCGGCACTGCGTTACCGCGAGCTGACGCTGTTCTTCCTGCTGGCGATCGCGGTTGCCGGTGCGATGGCATTTTTTCGCCTCGGCCAGCGCGAGGACCCCGACTTCACGTTTCGCGCCATGGTGGTGCGCACCCTCTGGCCGGGCGCCACCGCCGAGCAGGTCGATCGCCAGGTCACCGACCGGATCGAGAAAAAGTTGCAGGAAATGCCGCACTTCAAATGGACGCGCAGCTACTCGAAGCCCGGCGAGTCGCTCATCGTGCTCGAGTTGCTGGATTCGGCACCGGCTGCCGAGGTGCCCGAGATCTGGTACCAGGTGCGAAAGAAAATCGGCGACATCCGCCAGACGCTGCCGGCCGAGGCCATCGGCCCCTTCTACAACGATGAATTCGGCGACGTCTACGGCTCGATCTACGCCTTCACCGCCGACGGCTTCACGCTCTCGGAACTGCGCGACTACGTCGAGCGCGTGCGCCAGGAATTGCTGCGGCTGCCGAACGTTTCGAAGGCGGAACTGGTCGGTGTGCAGGACGACCGCATCTTCGTCGAGATATCCTCCAAGCGCCTCGCGGCGCTGGGCATCGATCCGCAGGCCATTGGCCAGGCGCTCGCGGTGCAGAACGCAGTGGTGAGCACGGGCAGCGTCGAGACGCGCGACAACACGGTGGCGCTGCGCGTTACCGGCCAGCTCGATTCCGTCCAGGCCGTGTCCGACCTGCGCCTGCGGGCCGGCGGGGAGGGCGGCGCGCAGACCTTCCGCCTGGGCGACATCGCCAGCGTTACGCGCGGCTATGCCGATCCTCCAGTCTCGACCATGCGCTATCGCGGCAAGGAGGCGCTCGGGCTGGCGGTCTCGATGCTGCGCCGGGGCGACGTGCTAAAGCTCGGCGACGACCTCACGCGCACCATGGCGCGCTTGAAACTGGAGTTGCCGGTGGGGGTCGAGTTCGAGCAGGTTTCCGACCAGCCGAGCATTGTGCGCGACTCGGTGGGCGAATTCATGCGCTCGCTGGGCGAGGCGGTGGCGATCGTGCTGGCGATCTCGTTCCTCGCGCTGGGCGCGCGCACGGGGTTGGTGGTCGCGCTCACGATTCCACTGGTGCTGGCGGCGACATTTCTCGGCATGCTCATGTTCGGCATCGATCTGCACCGCATTTCCACCGGCGCACTGATCATCGCACTCGGCCTCCTGGTGGACGACGCGATGATCGCGGTCGAGATGATGCACCGCAAGCTCGAGGAGGGTTTCGACAAGCTGCAGGCGGCGAGCTACGCGTATTCGACCACCGCGTTCCCGATGCTCTCCGGCACGCTGATTACCGCCGCGGGTTTCCTGCCTATCGCCACCGCCAAATCCTCGACCGGGGAGTACACCTTCGCCATCTTCGCCGTCACGACCATGGCGCTGGTCATTTCCTGGTTCGCCGCAGTAATCGCGACGCCGTTCATCGGCAGCGTGTTTCTGAAGGAGCACGTCGTTTCCGCCGGCGAGCAGCCGCGTGACATGTTCGATACGCCCTTCTACGGCCGGTTGCGCCGCGTGATCGACTGGTGCATCGGGAATCGCAAGACCGTCCTCCTCGCGACCGCCGCCAGCCTTGCGCTGGGCGTGTTCGGCATGAAGCTGACCGAGAAGCAGTTCTTCCCGTCGTCGAACCGCGTCGAGTTGATGGTCGACCTGTGGCTGCCCGAGGGCGCCTCGATCCGCGCCAGCGAGCGGGAGGCGGAGCGCATGGAGAAGTTGCTCGCGGGCAATCCCGATGTCGCGAGCTACGTGAGCTACGTCGGCAATGGCTCGCCGAGGTTCTTCCTCTCCCTGGACCAGCAGCTGTTTCGCACGAATTTCTCGCAGACCATCGTTCTCACGAAGGATGTGGCGGCGCGCGAGCGGACCATCGCCCTGTTGCGCAAGGCGCTGGCGGAGGATTTCCCCGGCGTGCGCGGACGCGTAAGCCGCGTGCCGCTCGGGCCGCCGATCAACTACCCGGTGCAGTTCCGAGTCGCCGGGGAGAAACCCGCCGAGTTGAAGCGCATCGCCGACCTGGTCGCCGAGAAGGTGCGCGCCAACCCTTCCACCGTGGACACGAACGTCGATTGGGGCGACAAGGTCCTCGCGATGCGCGTCGACGTGGACCAGGAGAAGGCGCGCGCGCTGGGCGTGTCTTCCCAAAGCGTCTCTCGCGCCGCTGCCGCGGCGGTGAGCGGCGTTGCGATTGGCCAGTACCGCGAGAACGACCGCCTGATCGACGTGACCTTGCGTGCGCCCGCTGCCGAGCGGGCCTCGCTCTCGGCGCTGGGCGAGGTTGCGGTGCCGATTCCCAACGGGCGCAGCGTACCCCTTGCCCAGGTGGCGACGATCGGCGAAGCGCTGGAAGAGCCGATCCTGTGGCGGCGCAGCCGCGATCTGACCCTCACCGTGCGCGCCGACATCGTGGATAGCGTGCAGGCGCCCGACGTTACCGTCGCGATCGAGCCCACGCTGGCGCAGATCCGTGCCGGCCTGCCGCCCGGGTACCGCATCGAGGCGGGCGGCGCGTGGGAGGAGAACAGCAAGGCGGAGGCCTCGATCGGCGCCGGCATGCCGTTGATGTTCGCGATCGTCCTGGCGCTGCTGATGCTGCAGTTGAAGAGCTTTTCGCGCACCTTCATGGTGCTGCTCACCGCGCCCCTGGGCGTGGTGGGGATCGCGATCGCGCTGCTCGTCTTCAGCAAGCCCTTCGGCTTCGTCGCCATGCTCGGCACCATCGCGCTGGGCGGCATGATCATGCGCAACACCGTGATCCTCGTCGACCAGATCGAGCAGGACCGCGAAGCCGGCGCGCATGCCTGGGACGCGATCCGCGAGGCGACGGTGCGTCGCTTCCGCCCCATCGTGCTTACCGCCGCCGCCGCCGTGCTGGCCATGATCCCGCTCGCGCGCAGCGTGCTCTGGGGCCCGATGGCCTACGCCATCATGGGCGGGCTGATCGTCGCAACAGCGCTGACGTTGCTGTTCGTGCCGGCGCTCTACGCGACTTGGTTCAAGGTCAGGAAACCGGCTTCGGCTTGAGCGCTGACTTCGGCCGGAACGCCTTGACCAGCGCTTCGTCGGTTTCGATGTAAGGCCCGCCGATCAAGTCGATGCAGTAGGGTACCGCCGCGAACACGCCGTCGAGCGTCTCCTTGATTGCCTTGGGCTGGCCGGGAAGGTTGATGATCAAAGCCTGCTTTCTGATCACCGCCACCTGCCTGGAAAGGATCGCGGTCGGCACG
>JANNXB010000486.1:0-3694 GCA_031409355.1 Betaproteobacteria bacterium
ACTGGTATGCCGCTCAAGGGCCTTTGGGTTGCATCATCGGCAATTCCATGTACCTCCCCAGCCAGACGCGCGCATCGCGTCCCGTAACGCCCAGAATTTTCTCATCACCGATCGAAATGGAGTTTTTCAACAGAATAGGCCCAGAGCCAACATTGGCGGACGCGCTATTCAATCACCTCGTTGTCGCGCAGCAGTAGCGACTGCGCCATCCGCCCCGGTGTGATGGCGCACAATGGGGCATATGTCGTCTCGCGAGTCGCTATTGGTAAAAAATAAGGGAAGATATGCATTGATTCCACCCACCCGTATCGGAGCCTCTCCATGATCGGCGAACCTGTTGCCCTGACCATCCGTCGCAACTTCGAGCGTCCCGCGGCGCAACTGCTGCGCGCCTATCGCGGCGCGCCTACCGGCTTCGTCACCGATTCGCACAACGGCCAGGGCTGCATGGACTACCGCATCAAGCCGATCGACCCGTCGATGACGGTATGCGGGCCGGCGCTCACCTGCTACTGCTCGCCCACCGACAACCTGGCGGCAATGGCGGCGCTGGACTTCGCGAAGAAGGGCGATGTGATCGTCATCGCCGCAAGGAACGACCAGACCGCCGCGGTGATCGGCGACCGCTGGGCGATGTGGGCGAAAAAGGTCGGAGTGGCCGGCATCGTCTGCGACGGTCTGGTGCGCGACATCGTCGGCCTGCTCCAGGTCGGCATTCCGGTGTTCGCGCGTGGGCTCGCGCCCAATTCCGGCTTCAAGCACGGGCCCGGCGAGATCAACACGCGGGTCTCGTGCGGCGGCATCGCCGTCGACCCCGGCGACATCGTCGTCGGCGACCGCGACGGCGTGGTGGTGGTGCCGCGCGCCGACGCCGGTACGGTCGCCGCGCGCCTGGCCGAGGTGCGCAAGAAGGAGGTCGCGCTCGACGCCGCGGTGCGTCGCGCGAGCTCGATGCAGTTCTGGAACGAGGCCGAAACCCGGGCGCGCGGCGGCGTGCGCTACCTCGACTAGAGTGGGCTCGATGGCCTGGCTGGCGGCAACGGGCGGCGGCAGGCCTGCCGGGAGCGTGCGATGAGCTTCGAACGCGCGCTAAATGTGTTCGACCTCGAGCGGATGGCCAAGCGCCGCCTGCCTGCGGGAGTGTTCGGCTTCATTTCCGGCGGCGCGCAGGACGACCGCACGCGCGACAACAACCGCGCGGCGCTCGATCGCCTGCGCTTCAAGCCGCGCGGCCTGGTCGACATCGCCGGGCGCGGCCAGGACGTGACCGTGTTCGGCCATCGTTTCGCCAGCCCGTTTGGCATCGCACCGATGGGAATTGCCGGTATCGCGCGCTTCGAGGCCGACATCGCAATGGCGCGGGCGGCCGCGCGCATGAACGTGCCGTACGTGCTGTCGAACATGTCGACGGTGCCGATGGAGGCGGTGGCGCGGTCGTGCGACAGCGTCAAGTGGTTGCAGGCGTACCTGCCGGCCGACCGGGAACGCGCCGTCCGCTTCGTGGCGCGGGCGGCCGCCGCCGGATTCCAGGCGCTGCTGGTCACCATCGATGTGCCGGTCGGCGCCAACCGTGAGAACAACCTGCGCTCCGGCTTCACGCTGCCGCTGCACGTGACGCCGCGGGTGATCGCCGACGGGCTTCTCCACCCGCGCTGGCTCACTGGTGTGCTCCTGCGTACGCTCGCCGCCACCGGCGTGCCGCGGCTGGAGAATTCAGCCGCGCACGACCGGCCGAGCATCCTGGCTGCGCAGAACGCCGATTTGCGCGCCGGTGGCGCGACCATCGACTGGGCGTTCATGCGCTGGCTGCGCGAAGAGTGGCGGCTGCCGCTGCTCATCAAGGGCGTGCTGCACGAAGCCGACGCGCGCGAAGCCGTCGCGTGCGGGCTCGATGGGGTGGTGGTGTCGAATCATGGCGGGCGCCAGCTCGACGGCGCGGCCGCGCCGGTCGAAGTGCTGCCGGAGATCGTCGCCGCCGCCGGCGGCCGGCTCACCGTCATCGCCGACAGCGGGTTTCGACGCGGCGGCGACATTCTCAAGGGTCTTGCGCTCGGCGCGCAGCTCGTTCTGTGCGGCCGGCCGTTTCTTTATGGCGCGGCGCTCGGCGGCGAGGCCGGGGTGGCGCATGCGCTGCAGCTGCTCAAGGCCGAGGTCGACCGCGACCTCGCCTTGCTGGGCGCAACCGGCATCGCCGATCTGGCGTCCGCTGACCTTCTTGGCGCGCTCGCGAAGGCGCTTCCAGACGGAGCGGCCGCGCCATGAACCTCGATCCGGGCGTCGCCCGCCGCGTCCTCGTCTACTCATCGACGGGCCATGCCCTGATGCACATGATGACGGCGTTCTACGCCGTCATCGTGCTGACGCTCGCGGTCGAATGGAAGCTGCCGGCCGAGCAATTGCTTGCCCTGTATGCGCCCGCCACCGTTCTGCTCGGCGTCATGTCGCTGCCAGCGGGCTGGGCGTCCGACCGCTTCGGCGCGCCCGCCATGATGGTGCTGATGTTCCTCGGGCTCGGCCTCTCCTCGATCGCATGTGGCCTGGTGCCGGCAGGCGACGCCTGGCTGCTGTCGGCCGGCCTCTGCGGCATCGGCGTTTTCGGCGCGATCTACCATTCGTGCGGCATCGGCTGGATCATCCGCACCGCCAGGGAGCAAGGTCATGCGATGGGCGTGAACGGCCTGTGGGGGTCGGCCGGCCTCGCGCTCTATGGCGTCGTGCCGGCCGTGCTGATCACGCTCGCCTCGTGGCGCGCGGCCTTTATCGCTCCCGGCATCGTCTGCATCACTCTCGGACTGATGCTCTGGGTCGACCTCGTCCGCCGCCGCGTCGGCGACCGGCCGATGCCCGCGCGAGCAGGCGTTCAGCCGGGCAGGCGCGAGTTCTGGCGCGTCTTCTCGGTGCTTTCCGTCACCATGGCGCTGGGAGGCGTCCTCTGGCAGGCGGTCATGTTCGGCGCGGCGCTGGTGTTCGAGAAGCACGTCCCAAACGTTCTGCTGCTCGGCCTCGCCGCCTCCATGATCTACGTCGTCTCCGGCCTGGCGCAGTACGCTCTCGGCCGGCGCATCATCGACCGCTACCCGCTCAAGACGACGTACGTCGTCGCCTCGGCCCTGCAGATCGGAGCCATGCTGGCGCTGGCGGCGGGCGACGTCTGGCTGGCACTCGCAGGCGCGATCTTGTCGGCGGTGTTCTCGTCGGCCTCGGGGCCGGTCGAGAACATACTGATCGCGCGCTACACGCCGAGCCGCTACCACGGCCTCGGCTTCGGCGCAAAGTTCGTCGTGGCCTTCGGTGCAGCACCGCTCGCCATCTTGGCGATGGCCTGGGTCCGCGAGACGACCGGAAGTCTCGATTTTTTCTTCCTCGGCCTCGCCGGCGTCGCCACGGTCAGCACGGCGGTGGCGCTGCTGCTACCGTCGAGCGATCTCGCGCGGGATGCAAGCGCGGCGTCCTTGCCTGTTGCAGCGGAGTAACGGCGATTCACCGCCCCCCGTCTGCCGCTTTCAGCCGCCATGCAGGCCGGCGCAGCGTGTCGTGGTCGAAGGTCAGTTTGCTGAAGCCCTCGTCGCGGGCGTTGGCGATGGCGCGCCCTGAGGCGGCCCACGGAAATTTCATCCGTCCCTGGCCGCGCTGCATCGCATGATTTGCCCGTTCTCCCGCTCCCCGGTGCCGATTTGAATGTCGGCTTCGGGTG
>JANNXB010000487.1:0-3430 GCA_031409355.1 Betaproteobacteria bacterium
CTTTCAGCACCGAATCATGGATTTGGCGCAGGTTGCGCCAGGGGTCCGGATCGGCGTAGAAGCGCCGCAGGAAAAGGAGGTCCGTCAGCATGCTGTCCATCCAGTTTACGTCCGTGGTGTAGCCGATCACCGCCCGGCAGCCCGAGGTCTTCAGGAACTGCCCCGCAAAACGCGCCCCGCGCGTTCCTGCCATGACGCTGCAGGCGCCGAAGTACACCAGGTTGTCGTAGCTCTTGCCCCAGCCGGAAAACGCGCGGCACAGCACCGCCGGGCCGATCCTGGCCAGCGCGGTGTGGATCTTCCCCGGCGAACCATGGAACGACAGGTAGTAGACCGGCGTATCGAAGGTCTCGGGATCGCGCCAGAGCAATCCCTTTTTATATTTTGTATAAGAAATCAATTGCGACGGCGTATCCATGAACCGATGCGCGATCGCCAGCGGCGGCTCGAGCTGCGCCGCCAGGCCCTCGAAAAACGGCCGCACCGAGCGCTCGCGAAAAGCTTGCACCTGCCTGTCGGACCAGTAGGTCTCGAGGCAAACGAGCTTGCGGGGCGCGCTTTTACCCTTTTTCATTGGTTCAAGCGTAGATTAGCAGGCACGCATTCCATCCTGGGAGGGAGACCATGTTTTCATTCAAACGTCGGCGCCTTGTCGCCGGCATCAGCGCCGCTTTCGCCGCAGGCGGAGTCGGCCTCAATGCACGCGCCGCAATGGGCCCGAACGACAAGTTCGACCTCGTCATCAAGGGCGGCGAAGTGCTCGACCCGAGCCAGAACCTGCGCGGCAGGCGCGACATCGGCATGCGCTTCGGCGTGGTCGAGGCGATCGAGGCCGACATCCCCGCCGCGCGCGCCAACCGCGTCATGAACGTCGCCGGCCGGCTGGTGGTGCCGGGACTCATCGACCTGCACTCGCACGTCTACACCACCGGCATCGGCATCCCGCCCGACGAGCTGGTCCCCTACCAGGGAACCACCACCGTGGTGTCCGCGGGCGACGCGGGCTCGAGCGTGTTCGCGCTGGCGCGCCGGCAGATGGCAGGGTCCTCGCGCACGCGGATCTTCGCCTTCGTGCACATCGCCAACATCGGGCTGTCCGCGTTCCCGATCGCCGAACTGTTCAACATCGGCTTCGCCATTCCCGAGGCGGCCGCCCGCGTGGTGGCTGACAACGCCGACATCGTCATCGGGGTCAAGGTGCGCATGTCGCAGAACGTCATCGCGCGCCACGGCATGGAGCCGCTCGCGCGCGCGATCCGCGCCTGCGAACTCTCGGGCACGCCCGCGAAGGTCATGTGCCACATTGGCGGCGTCGAGTCGGTCGAGCTGATGTCGCAGATCCTCGACGCGCTGCGCCCGGGCGACGTCCTGACGCACTGCTTCTCCGGCGCGCCGAACGACGCCGGCCAGTTCACCAACATCGCGCAGGGCGGCAAGCTGCTGCCCTCGGCGGTGGCGGCGAAAAAGCGCGGCGTGGTCTTCGACGTCGGCCACGGCGGCGGCAGTTTCGACTTCACCATGGCGGAAGTCGCGCTGAAGGAAGGCGTGCTGCCCGACACCCTCTCCTCCGACATCCACGTGTTCTCCGGCAACTCGCCGGGGCAACCCTACCTGCCGAACGTAATGGGCAAGTTCATGGCGCTCGGCCTGTCGCTGGAGCAGGTGGTGACGATGGCGACCGCCGCGCCGGCGAAGGTCATCAACCGCATGCCGAAGCTCGGCACGCTGCAGGTTGGCGCGCCCGCGGACGCGACGGTGCTGGAAGTGGTGAACGGCCCGGTGGAATTCGTCGACACGCGCAACAACAAGCGCGCGGGCAAGGTCGCCCTGAAGCCGACCAACACGGTGGTCGCCGGCGTCGCCTTCGGCCAGCCTTACCAGTCGCCGTTCTCGGTGCGTTAAGGAGCGCGCCAGCGCGCTAGCCGGCCTTCGGAGCGCTTTCTGGATACTGGGGGAGATCATCCGTGATCTCCACCCAGGGTGCCTTCGAAGCGACAAAGATGTGATGCGGCACGCGGATGCCCGGATCGTCGTCCAGCACGCCTAGCGCGATGTCGACGATGCCGGGATTCTTTTCGCTGATGAACTGCAGCGTCGAGCCGCAGCGCGAGCAGAAGGTACGCACCACGCCAGGCGAGGACTTGTAGCGCAGGATCAGCTCCTCGCCCGCCACCACCCTGCAATTCTCGGCGCGCACCGCGGCATAGCTGCCGAAGGCCGCGCCATGCGCCTTGCGGCACATCGAGCAGTGGCAATGGCTGGAGCGTCCGAGCTTGCCATGGATCTCGATTCGCACCCGCTTGCATAGGCAGCTGCCGCGGATCATGGCTACCTCTTCTCCGGCGGCGTTTTCCCTACCGTGGCCACGAGCAGTACCTGCGCCGCAGCGTCCACCGGCCGATGCTTCGCCTTGGTGCTCGCCGGGTACTTGCCGAGGTAGTTGCCGCCCTTGCGGTCCTTCGACGGCCGCACCGGCCGCGGCATGAAGCCGCCGCCGCAGTTCGGGCAGACGTTGCGCAGCACCCGCTCCACGCAATCGCCGCAGAAGGTGCATTCGAAGGAGCAGATCCACGCCTCCGCGGTTTCAGGCGGCAGCGCGCGGTTGCAGTGCTCGCAGGTCGGGCGCAGTTCGAGCATGCTTACATCTTATCGCCAGACCACGCCGCCCAGGCGAGGCACAACCATCCGGCAAGGAACGCGACGCCTCCCAGCGGCGTGACCGCGCCAAGCCAGCGAATCCCGCTCAGGCTCAGGAGGTACAGGCTCCCGCAGAACAGCAGCGTGCCGGCGACGAACAACCAGCCGCTCGCCGCCACCGTCCTGCCCGGCCACCGCGTGCACGCCCAACCTACCGCCAGCAATCCGAGCGCGTGGTACATCTGGTAGCGCACGCCCGTTTCGAAGACCACCAGCATCTCCGGCGCCACGCTGTTCTTCAGGCCATGCGCGCCGAACGCGCCCAGCGCCACCGCGAGAAAAGCCGAGACGCTGCCGATCGCGAAGAAAATCCTATCCATGCTCGTCGTCCATCGCGGACTTGGCGATCTGGTAGCACTCGTCGACGTGCGAAGTGCCGATGTACATCATCGCGCCAAAACCGAGGAACGCGGATGCCACCTGCCCCGCGAACGGCAGGTACTTCGCCGCCTGCTTGACGGTCATCTGCACCCCGACCCGCTTCAGCGCCAGGAGAACCAGCTTCTTCGTAATCGCCCTGCCCACCAGGCTCTTCCCGCCCCTGCTGATCAGGGCGTAAACGACCAGCCTGCGCTCCGGGTCGAGCTTCTCGATCTGCTCCGGCGTCAGGCCGAACTTGCGGTTGATGGCGGGGAGCAGCTTCATCAGCAGCCCCACGTCGGCGGCGATGTCCAGGCCGGGAAGCGGAATCACTGAAGCCCCTGCCGAGGTGGCAGCGCGCTTCAAAACCATG
>JANNXB010000488.1:0-5705 GCA_031409355.1 Betaproteobacteria bacterium
GCGGAGCGCCACTTCAACGGGCAGAACCTGTACCTGGAGGAAATGCAGAAAAACGTGCGCTATGCGCAAGCGGTCTGCGACGCGCCCCCCAGCATCGACACGCTCCGACGCACGCCGCCCTCGACCCTGAACGAGGGCGTCGAGCCTTATCCGAAGAACATCGTAATCAGGTAGAAAACGTGGCGGTCAGGACGCCACGTTCTTGCTAGTAGCTCGGCCGCGCGCGGAAGTAATCCACGCGGTCGATTGAGCGCACGGTCACCTCCTTCACCTGCACGCCCTGCAGCACGCGCAGCGGCACGTCGACGCCGGCCGCGCCCAGCGCCCAGACCTTGCGGTAGAACTCGGCCAGCGAGGCAACTTCATGGCTGCCGACGCCGATCAGGATGTCGCCCTGCTTCAGGCCGGCCTTGTCCGCCGGGCCGTCGGGCGAGACGCGCGTCACGAACAGGCGGCCGCGCAGTTCCTCGGTATTGACGCCCATCCAGGGACGAACCGGCCCTGCCGGTTTGCCGTGCGCAATCAGGTCCCCGAGCATGGCGGCGAGCAGGTTCGCCGGCACGAACATGTTGCCGGGAGATTCGCTGCCGGTGCCCGGGGCGTCGGCCACGATCAGCGAACCCAGGCCGAGCAGCTCGCCCCTGGCGCTGATGAGCGGCGCGCCGGACCAGTTCATCACCGCCGGCGAGGTGAAGATCGCCGCATCGAGCAGGTATTCCCAGCTGCCGGAGAATGGCCGGCGCGACACCACCTGCACCACATTGACGCCATCCGGACCGAAGGACGCGACCAGCGCCCGCTCCCGCTCGGCGACGGCGTTCGAATCGCCGATCGGCAGCGGCCTGCCGCCAAGCGGCGCGAGAAGCTTTAGCAGACCGAAGCCGCTGCCATGGTCGTAGGCGGCCAGCGCCGCCGGCACCGACTTGCCGTCCGCGCCGGTCACCTCGATCGCCTCGGACTCGATCACGAGGTAACCGATGGTCGCCACGTAGCCGTCGCGTATCAGCACGCCCGTGCCTTCGCGCTGCGGGCCGAGGGTCGCGGTGCTGCGCGCGTTGGGCAGGATCTTCGCGCGGACGAGCACCACCGCCGAAAGGGTTTCCTCGGCGCTCGCCTCGGCGCCGGGCTTGCCGCCTTTCTCCTGAGGCCAGGCAACACCGGAGAAGGCAAGCAACGCGGCGGACAGGATCAGCGGGCGTGCATTCATCGTCATCTCCCTAGTCGAATTCAGGCCCTGGGCTTGCCCTCGATACGGGCGCGTAGCGATTCGACGCGGGCGCGGTTGACGCCCATGTCGCGCCGGCCGAGGCGCGAAGCGGAGCGCACGTGGATCAGGCCCGCCTTGTCGTCATGGAAGAATTCGACGTCATCCACGAAGCGCATCAGCTTGCTGCGGTATTCGGCGTACAGATAAGCGCCGTCCTGCCGGATGATGATGCTGTCCCGCATCCCCTCGACGGCCTTGCGCGTCGCAGTCATTGCAGAGGCGGCGTCGCCCTTGAAGGGGATCGGCGCGATGTAATGCTCGGCATCGGCAGGCGCGGCCTGGCTGGAAACGCAGTTGGGCGTGGTCTTGGGCGGCGCGAGCCGGCCGTCTTTCACGCCGAGGTTGTCAGGACGCTTCCAGGAAAACACGGTGTCTCCGCTAGCTGTCGCCACATGTAGCGCGAGTCCTGTCACGACCAGCAGCAGCAGGAGCGCAATCCCCAAGAGTGCGCGTTTCCACATGTGCGGCGGATGTTAACATCGCAGCGCGATTCTGATTCTCCACAGGGGGCTCCATGCTGCAGATCTCCGCACTCCAGCTTGCTGAAATTCTCGCCGGCATCGGCCGAGCTCAAGCCGCGATCGTCCAGGGATTGGAGAACGAACTGGCCGGCGTGCGCAGCGGCCGCATCGTCCCGGCGCTGCAGAACGCCGCCCATATGCGTGACCATCCGGAGCCCACGCTGGTGGACCTGCCGGTACGCGTGTGCATTAACAGCATGGGACGCATCCCGCCGGATCCGGCGGTCATCGCGCGCGACCTGGAGCGCCTGATCAACGGCACGGTCACCGCGGCCACAACGAAGGAACAGGCCGCGGCGGCTTCGTCACCGGCGCCGGCGGCCAGGGCGGCCGAAGCGCCGCCGCCAGCCGGCGGCGACGACCCGATGGATTTCACCAAACCAGCCTAGAAATCCTCCGGCGGGGGCGGGAAGGAGGGCTTTCTCTTTTCCCGCAGCGAAGCGACGCCTTCCTTCGCCTCAGGCCCGGCGAATCCCATCATTTCGTAGGCGAGGGACGCATCGAAGCTCGGGCCCGCCATGCGCAGCCAGTTGTTCAGGCTGTACTTGGTCCAGCGCAGCGCGGTCTGCGCGCCACCGGCGAGTTTGCGCGCCACCTCCAGCGCCTTGGCCTGCAGTTCCGCCTCTTCGCAGCACAGCGACACCAGCCCGATGCGCTCGGCTTCCTCGCCCGAGACCTGTTCGCACAGCAGCAGGTAGTACTTCGCCTTCGCCATGCCGCAAAGCAGCGGCCAGACGATCGCCGCATGGTCGCCCGCGGCGACGCCAAGGCGCGTGTGGCCGTCGATGATGCGCGCGTTCTTCGCCGCGATCGACACATCCGCGAGCAGCCCGGCCACCAGCCCCGCGCCCACCGCCGGGCCGTGCATCGCCGACACCACCATCTTCGAGCAGTTGATGATGTTGTAGACGAGGTCGCGCGCCTCGCGCCAGACGCGCGCGCGCGCCGCGAAGTCCGTCGTGATCTTCTCCACCATCGCCAGGTCGCCGCCGGCGGAAAAGCCCTTGCCCGCGCCGCGCAGGATGGCGACGCGCGTCTCCGGATCGCGGTCGATGTCGAGCCAGATCTCGGCCAGTTCCTTGTGCAGGCGCTCGGTCGCGGTGGAGAGCTTGCCCTCCTCGCCCATGACCAGTTCTAGGATGCCGGGCTCGAGGCGGCGGATTTTCAGGTCTTTGTATCTGGAGTAGTCCATGGAGCCATTCTACAATCGGGCCATGCGCACACCCGACGAGCGGTTCAAGGACCTGCCTGGTTTCCCCTGGGCGCCGCACTACCTGGAGTGGCGCGGCCTGCGCGTGCACTACCTGGACGAGGGAACCGGTCCGCGCACATTGTTGTGCCTTCATGGCGAACCGACCTGGAGCTATCTCTACCGCAAGATGATCCCGCCGTTCCTCGCCGCCGGTTACCGCGTCATCGCGCCCGATTTCATAGGCTTCGGCCGCTCGGACAAGCCGGTGGAGGAAGAGGTCTATACCTTCGATTTCCACCGCGATTTTCTTTTGAACCTGATCGAAAAGCTAAACCTCTCCGGAGTCACACTGGTGGTGCAGGACTGGGGCGGGCTGCTCGGCCTGACCGTGCCGATGGAAATGCCCGAGCGTTTTCAGCGCCTGCTCATCATGAACACCGCGCTAGGCACCGGCGACGCGCCCTTGGGCGAAGGTTTCGTCGCCTGGCGCGCCTACGTCAACAAGAATCCGGCCATCGATTGCGGCAAGCTGCTCGGGCGCGCCTGTGCGCACCTGAGCGCCGCCGAAGCCGCGGCCTACGAAGCGCCTTATCCGGACACGGCATCCAAGGCGGGCGTGCGGCGCTTCCCGAACCTGGTTCCCGACCGTCCCGATGCGCCAGGGGCGGCCACGTCGCGCATGGCGCGCGACTGGTGGCAGAACGCATGGAAGGGCGAATCCTTCATGGCGATCGGGGCGAAGGATCCCGTCCTCGGGCCGCCGGTGATGAATGAGCTGCGGAGAATGATCCGCGGTTGCCCCGAACCGTACGTTCACGCAGAAGGCGGACATTTCCTGCAGGAATGGGGCGAAGACATAGCAACGGAGGCACTGAAGCGATGGAAGTGACCTATGACGATGTGGCTCGTGCACACGACAGAATCAGGGAAAAAGCGCACCGTACGCCGGTCCTGAGCTCGGCAACGGTGAACGCACTCACCGGTGCGACGGTGTTCTTCAAGCCCGAGAACCTGCAGCGCATGGGCGCCTTCAAGTTCCGCGGCGCCTACAACGCGCTGTCGCAGCTTTCGCCGGAGGAGAAGCGGCGCGGAGTCGTGGCCTTCTCTTCCGGCAACCACGCCCAGGCAGTGGCGCTCGCCGGCAGGCTCCTTGGCGTTCCGGCGGTCATCGTGATGCCAGAGGACGCACCGAGGGTGAAGCTGGAGGCGACACGTGGCTATGGAGCCGAGATCGTCACTTACGGAAAAGAGGAATCGCGCGAAGACATTGCAAGAAAACTCTCCATTGAAAAAGGACTCGCGCTCATTCCTCCCTACGACCACCCGCACATCGTCGCCGGCCAGGGCACGGCGGCGAAGGAACTGATCGAGGACGCGGGCCCGCTCGACCTGCTGCTCGTGCCCTGCGGCGGCGGCGGGCTGCTCTCGGGCTGCGCGCTGGCCGCGAAGCACCTGAATCCGGGCTGCCGGGTGATCGGCGTCGAACCGGCCGCGGGCGACGACGCGACGCGCTCCTTCAGGACGAAGACGCTGCAGACCGTGAAGAACCCGGACACCATCGCCGACGGCGCGCGCACGCCGTCGCTGGGCAAGGTCACCTACCCGCTCGTAATGAAGTATGTGGACGACATGCTCACCGTGACCGACGACGAACTTCTGAAGTCCATGTTCTTCCTCTGGGAGCGCATGAAGATCGTGGTCGAGCCCACCGGCACGCTCGCCGCCTGCGCGCTGCTGGAGAAAAAACTGGACGCGAAAGGCAAACGCGTCGGCGTGGTGCTATCCGGCGGCAACGTCGACCTCGCCTGGGCCGCGGCCCGCCTTCAGGACGGGCTGAAGAAGGCGTAGCGCCTTTCCTTCGCCGCCTTCGCGGCGTACATGGCGCGGTCGGCGCGGTCGAGCTCGCCCGCGAGCACCACGAACTCGTCGCCGCCGTAGCGCGCCACCGTATCCGAGCCGCGCACGCTGGTGCGCAGGCGGCCGGGTTCCCGCGGCAGGCTGAAGCGCAGCCAGAACGCGGAGCATGGCGCTGGATACTACGCCGCTTTGCTATGATGCGGGCCCCTCGCGAACACGCTCCGGAAAATTCCATCATGCGCTGCATCGAAATCAGCAAGCCCGGCGGTCCCGAAGTCCTGGTTCCCGCCGAACGTCCCGCCCCCGTGCCGAAAGCGCACGAGATCCTCGTCAAGGTGGCGGCCGCCGGCGTCAACCGCCCTGACATCCTGCAACGGATGGGCCGGTACGCCGTGCCGCCGGATGCCTCCGACCTGCCGGGCCTGGAGATTGCCGGCGAGGTTTCCGCCGTGGGCGATTCCGTCACCAAATTCAGGGTGGGAGACAAGGTGTGCGCGCTCGTCCACGGCGGCGGCTACGCCGAGTTCTGCGTGACGCCGGAAGTGCAGGCGCTGCCGATCCCGAAGGGCCTCTCGGCACTGGAAGCCGCGTCGCTGCCGGAAACCTTCTTCACCGTCTGGTCGAACGTCTACGACCGCGCGCGCCTCGCGCCGGGCGAATCGCTGCTGGTGCAGGGCGGCAGTTCCGGCATCGGCGTCACCGCGATCCAGATGGCCTCCGCCATGGGCAATCGCGTCTTCGCCACCGCGGGCAGCGACGAGAAAGTCGCGGCCTGCGTCAAACTCGGCGCCGAGAAGGGCATCAACTACCGCACCCAGGACTTCCTCGAGGAGATCAAGGCCGCCACCGGCGGCAAGGGCGTCAACGT
>JANNXB010000489.1:0-7811 GCA_031409355.1 Betaproteobacteria bacterium
TCTTCGAAAACTCCTCATCCACGTGCAGCGGATTGAAGTCGCCGAACATTCCGGAGCCCATCACGATATGCGTCTCGGTGACCGTAAGGCTCGTGCCAAAACTGTCGCCGACCTGCACCTCGTCGTACCACTTGCCGTGAAATACCATGTGTTCCCCTGCCGGGTGGAATGTAAACTTCGGGACCTTGAAAGTTGCTGGCGCCCCAGAGACGAATCGAACGTCCGACCTGCCCCTTAGGAGGGGGCTGCTCTATCCACTGAGCTACCGGGGCGCGAAAAAGGATTTTACCCGCATGAGATTGTTCTTCCTGACGTTGCTGTTTTGTTCGGCGCCGGCCTGGGCCTGGGCCTGGGACGATGGCACGACGCCGTTCGTGGTCTCGCCCGATGCGGTGGTGGAGCGCATGCTGTACCTGGCCCAGCCCAAGGCCGGCGACCGGCTGGTGGACCTCGGTTCGGGCGACGGGCGCATCGTCATCGAGGCGGCGAAACGCTTCGGCGCCAACGGCCTGGGCGTGGACATCGATCCTCGTCTGGTGGAACTCGCGCGCACGAATGCGAAGCGGGCCGGCGTCGAGAAGCTGACGCGCTTCGAGATCCAGGACCTGTTCGAAACCGACCTGCGCGGCGTCAACATCGTCACCATGTACCTGCTGCCCGATGTCAACCTGAAGCTCCTGCCGCGCCTCGTCGAGCAGTTGAAGCCCGGCGCGCGCATCGTCTCGCACGATTACGACCTGGGGCCCTCCTGGCCGTTCGATGAAATGATCGAACTCGCGCTGGCCGAGAAGATGGTCGGTCCGCTGGGACGCTCGAGGGTTTTCCTCTGGGTGGTGCCCGCGGATGCGCGCGGCAAATGGCAGTCCGACCTGCCGGACCTCGGCGGCCGCTGGCAATTCGATATCAAGCAGGCGTCCCAGATACTGGACGTGGACGCAAGAGTTGGCCAATCGGCCGGCAGCGCGAACATGGTGGTGCGCGGCGCGCGCCTGCGGGGCGAGGAAATCCGCCTTGTGATCACCGGACTGGTCGGCGGCAAGGGCTACAACACCCTGTTCTCCGGCAAAGTGGTCGAGGGCCGGATCGAGGGCAACGTCCGGATCTCGGACGGCGAAAACTACAGAACCATTCCGTGGAAGGCGACGCGACAACCATGAGTTCCTCTCCCAAGCAGCTGCTGTCGGTCACCGACGGCATTTTCCTGACCGTCGGGATGGTGATCGGCGTCGGTATTTTCAAGGCACCTTCCATCGTCGCTGGAAATACCTCGAGCGGGACGGAGTTCCTGCTCGCCTGGCTGCTGGGCGGCGCGGTGTCGCTGTGCGGCGCTCTGGTGTACGCCGAGCTTTCCTCGCGCCATCCGGAAACCGGCGGCGAGTACAGCTTTATCACGCATGGTCTGGGAAGCGGCGCCGCATTCCTGTTCGCCTGGTCTCGCATGACGGTAATCCAGACGGGCGCCATCGCGGCGGTTGCTTTCGTGTTCGGCGAGTACGCCAGCGAAATCCTGCGCCTGGGCCCGCACAGCACGGCGATCTACGCGGCGCTGTCGGTCATCGCGCTGACCTTGCTCAATTTCGCCGGCACGCTGCAATCCAAGACGCTGCAGAAGGTCATGGAGGTCGTCCTGATCGCGGGCCTGCTGTTCCTCGCCATCGCCGGCATGGTGGTCGGCAGCACGCCCGTGCCGGCAAAACCCGCCGCGGCCGGATCGGGCGGCGGTGATTTCCTCTTCGCCATGATGTTCGTGTTCTTCACCTTCGGCGGCTGGAACGAGGCGGCCTACCTCGCGGGCGAAGTGCGGGAGCCGCGCCGCAACATGCTGAAGATCCTGGTGGGCGGCATCGTCGCCGTCACGCTGCTCTACCTGCTCGTGAACATCGGCTACCTGGTCGCGCTCGGGCAGGGCGGCATCGCCGGATCGAAAGCCGTGGGCGTGGACGTGATGCGGCTGGTGGCGGGCGACAAGGGCGCGGTGCTGCTGGCGATCATCGTGTGCATATCCGCGCTTACCACCATCAATGCCGCGGTATTCACCGGCGCGCGCACCAACTTCGCCATGGGGCGCGACTATCCGCTGTTCGCGAAACTCGGCGACTGGCGCGAGAGTGGCAGCACGCCGGCCAACGCGCTCGTCCTGCAGGGCGCGATCACGCTGGTCCTGATCGGCGCCGTGGCCCTCACCGCGAAGGACGGCTTCGACGCAATGGTGGCGTACACCGCGCCCGTGTTCTGGACGTTTTTCCTGTTGACAGGGGTGACGCTTTTTATTTTGAGATTTAAAAGCAAAACAGAAAGCGAGTTCAAAGTCCCGTTCTATCCGGTCATTCCCCTGATCTTCTGCACCATGTGCGGGTTCATGCTGTGGAAGGCGCTGGCCTACATATTCAATCCGCAATACGGCCCGAAGTTCGGCAACCTGGTGCTCGCCGGGCTGCTGGTGATGTTGGCGGGGATTCCCCTGTACTGGTTCGCGCGCAGAAAATGAACCTCGATGAATAGCAAGCCCCGCAACCCGGCGCTCGTCCTCACCGCCTGCTGCGCAATTCTGTGCATTGCCTTAGGCGTGCGTTCCGCTTTTGGCCTGTTCTTGCAGCCGATGAGCCTTGAGAACGGCTGGGGAAGGGAGACTTTCTCCATCGCGATGGCGATGCAGAACCTGCTCTGGGGGCTGATGGGGCCGTTCGCCGGCGGCATTGCCGACCGGCACGGGGCAGGGCGCGTGGTCGGGTTCTGCGGCGCGAGCTACGTTGTCGGCCTGATCGTCATGGCCTTCACTTCGACCCCGTTCGGCCTGCACGCCGGTTCAGGCTTCCTGATCGGCCTCGCGCTCTCGGGCACCACCTTCGCCACGCTGCTCGCGGTCATCATGCGCGTCACGCCGCCGGAGAAGCGCAGCACGGCGCTGGGCATCGCCACCGCGGCGGGTTCCTTCGGCCAGTTCTCGATCCTGCCGCTCACGCAATACCTTATCGGCAAGTTCGATTGGAACAATGCGCTGCTTGGCCTCGCCTGCGTCGCGGCGCTGATGATCCCGCTCGCGTTCTTCACCAGCGGCAAGGCCGCGCCGCATCAGGGACCGCAGCAATCCATCGTCGAAGCCTTGCGCGAGGCGATGCGCGAGAAGAGTTTCCACCTGCTGTTCTGGGGTTTCTTTGTGTGCGGCTTCCACGTCGCCATGCTTACCGTGCATCTGCCCTCCTATGTGGTGGACAACGGCTTGAAGCCCGAGCATGGCATGCTCGCGCTCGCGCTGATCGGCCTGTTCAACATGATCGGCTCGTTCAGCTTCGGCTATCTTGGCGGAAAATTCAGCAAGAAATACCTGCTGTCGGGCATCTACACGATTCGCGCCATCCTGATCTTCATCCTGATCTCGTTCCCGCTCACCCCGGCGACGCTTTACTTCTTCGCCGCGGGCATCGGGCTGCTGTGGCTCGGCACCGTGCCGCTTACCAACGGCCTGGTCGCGCAGATCTTCGGCATGCGCTACGCCGGAATGCTCGGGGGCGTGGTGTTTCTAGGCCACCAGATCGGCAGTTTCATCGGCATCTGGCTTGCCGGCTGGCTCTACGACCACACCGGCAGTTATCAGATCGCGCTCATGATCTCGATTGGCCTCGGCGTCTTCGCCGCGACCGTCAACTTGCCGGTCAACGAGACTCCACTCGCGCAGCGCAGGGCGTTACCCGCGGCGGCGTGATGGACGCGGCGAAGAAGCGATTCTGGTGGACGGCGGCCGGACTCATGCTGCTGGCTTTCGTCAGCGCCGCCGCGTTCTCCGCCTACCTGCGCCCCGACATGCTGGTCAAGTTCGGCGATCTCATGTCCTTTTGCGCGGCGCTGATCAAATGAGCCCCTCGGCATGGGTGGAACGTTGGTCGCCGCTCGTTGCTCGCGGCACCGTACTGGACGTGGCTTGCGGGAGCGGTCGCCACTCACAGTTCTTCTTGGGCAGAAACCTGGAGGTTGTCGCGGTCGATCGCGAGCCGCAGCAGATCCCGGGGGCACGTTTTGTACAGGCCGACCTGGAGGACGGCAGCCCCTGGCCGCTGCCCGGCGAGCGGTTCGAGGGGGTGGTGGTGACTAACTACCTGAACCGGGAACTCTTTCCAGTCATTCAGGAATCGCTAAAACCGGGTGGCGTGCTGATCTACGAAACCTTCATGCTGGGGAACGAACTCTTCGGCAAGCCCTCCAACCCGGCGTTCCTGCTGCGCCCGGGCGAATTGCTGGAATGTTTCAAGGGATTGGCCGTCAAAGGCTTCGAAGAGGGTGAGGTGTCGGTGCCAAAACCCGCAATGATTCAAAGGCTTTGTGCGGTTCGGACGGGGAAGGGATAAAATGAAAAGCTCGCTGGATTAGATGGATTGTTTGACGGAGATGCGGACATGATTACAGGCAGCCTGGTCGCGATTGTCACCCCCATGCTGGAAGACGGCCGGCTGGACCTCGCGCGCTTCAAGAGCCTGATCGACTGGCATATCGCCGAGGGCACCGACGGCATCGTGGTGGTGGGCACCACGGGCGAGTCGCCGACGGTGGATTTCGACGAGCACAAGGAGCTGATCCGCATCGCCGTCGAGCACGCCAAGGGCCGCATCCCGATCATCGCCGGCACCGGCGCCAATTCGACCGCCGAGGCGATCGAGCTCAGTGCTTCGGCCAAGAAGAACGGCGCGACCGCCAGCCTGTCGGTGGTGCCGTACTACAACAAGCCGACGCAGGAAGGCATGTACCAGCATTTCCGCAAGATCGCGGAGTCCGTGGACCTGCCGATGATCCTGTACAACGTGCCCTCGCGCACGGTCGCCGACGTCAGCAACGACACTGTGCTGCGCCTCGCGGAGGTGCCGGGCATCATCGGCATAAAGGACGCGACCTCCAACATGGAGCGCGCCACCGACCTCATCAAGCGCGCGCCGCGCAATTTCGCCATCTATTCGGGCGACGACGCCGCCGCGCTGCCGCTGATTCTGCTCGGCGGCCACGGCGTCATCTCGGTGACCGCCAACGTGGCGCCGCGCCTGATGCACGAGATGTGCGCCGCGGCGCTGGTGGGCGACGTGAAGAAGTCGCGCGAAATAAACCTGCGCCTGATCGGTCTGCACCAGAAGCTGTTCATCGAGACCAGTCCCGCCCCCGTGAAGTGGGCGATGGGGCAGATGGGCCTGATCGAGCCCGGCCTGCGCCTGCCGATGGTGCCGCTGACCGACCGCAGCCACGACGCGGTGCGCGAGGCGCTCGCCGAGGCCGGCATCGGGCTGCCGCTGCGCATGGTGGAGAAACGGGCTTGAGAGTTGCGCGCATGAAAGCCGGCAACTTGCTGCTCATCGCGCTCGCGGCCACGCTGGGCGCCTGCAGCAGCGCCACCAACCTGCTCACGGCGCCGAAAGTCGACTACAAGTCGGCCGGGCAGCTGCCGACGCTCGAGGTTCCGCCCGACCTGACCACGCCCGCGCGCGACAACCGCTACCTGGTGCCGGATACCGGCAAGAGCAGCGCGACGCTCTCGGGCTACCAGGCGGACCGCGCCCAGCAGGCGAAGACAGGCAACACCACGGCAGGAGTGCTGCCCGCGGTGGACAGGATGCGCGTCGACCGCGCCGGCAACCAGCGCTGGCTGGTGATCGCCGAGCCGCCGGAGAAAGTCTGGCCGCTGGTGCGCGATTTCTGGCAGGAGAATGGCTTCCTCATCAGCGTCAACGTGCCCGAGGCGGGCGTGATGGAGACCGACTGGGCGGAGAACCGCGCCAAGATCCCGCAGGACTGGCTGCGCAGCACGCTGGGCAAGCTGATCGACCAGATCTATTCCACCGCCGAGCGCGACAAGTTCCGCACCCGGCTGGAGCGCAACGACGAGGGCGGCAGCGAGATCTACATCAGCCATCGCGGCATGATCGAGGTGTACACCAGCGCGCGCAATGAGAGCACCGTGTGGCAGCCGCGCCCGGCCGATTCCGAACTCGAAGCCGAATTCCTGCGCCGCCTCATGGTCCGCCTCGGCACCCAGGAGGAAAAGGCCAAGCAGCTGGTGGCCACCAGCGCGCCCGTGCAGGCCCGCGCCGCCATCCAGGCGGGCATCGGCGGGTTCGAGACCCTGGAAGTGTTCGAGCCCTTCGATCGCGCCTGGCGCCGCGTCGGCCTGGCGCTGGACCGCGTCGGCTTCACGGTCGAGGATCGCGACCGCCAGAAGGGCCAGTATTTCGTGCGCTACGCCGACACCGACGCCGTCGACATGGCGCGCAAGGACACCGAAAAGGGTCTGCTCTCGAAGCTGCAATTCTGGAAAACGGACGACTCGAAGTCCAAGGCCGAGCAGTACCGCGTCCATATTCGCCAGTTCGCCGGCAAGAGCGTGGTGCAGGTCCTGACCAAGGACGGTGCCCAGGCCAACACTCAGACCACGCGCCGCATCGTCGCACTGCTCTTCGAACAGCTTAAGTGACCCTCCCCGGAGAAGGACGCAGCACATGACGCTGCGTTTTGCTTCCATAGGAAGCGGATCCAAAGGCAACTGCCTCGTCGCTGAAGTCGGCACCACCCGGGTTCTGCTCGACTGTGGTTTGTCCCCCCGCGAGACCGAGCGGCGGCTTGCCCGTATCGGCCTGACACCCGCCGATATCAGCGGCATCCTCGTCACGCACGAGCACGACGACCATGCCGGCCAGGCTTATCCCTTCGCGGCGCTGCACCGCATCCCGGTGTGGCTCACCCACGGCACGCAGGTCGCGATGGCGGAATCGGGAAAGGTCCCGGGCGAGGTCGACACGCGCACGATCCTCGGACGCGACGCGTTCGCCATCGGCGACGTGGAGGTGCGCCCCTACACCGTGCCGCACGATGCGCGCGAGCCGGTGCAGTTCGTGCTGTCCGACGGCGCGTTCCGGCTCGGCGTGCTCACCGACATCGGCGCTTCCACGGCGCACGTCGAGGCAACGCTGTCGGGTTGCGATGCGCTGGTGCTCGAGTGCAACCACGACGTCGACATGATCTGGGGCGGGGATTACCCGAAGTGGCTGAAGGAGCGCATTACCGGTCCCTTCGGCCATTTATCGAATCTGCAGGCGGAGAAGCTGCTCGGCGCGCTAGACCGTTCGCGCCTGAAGCACGTATTCGCGGCGCACCTGTCGCACCAGAACAATCGGCCGGAGCTGGCGCGCGAAGCGCTGGCGCGGGCGATGGGCTGCGCCGCCGACTGGATCGGTCTTTCCACCCAGGAAGAGGGCTTCGCCTGGCGCGAGCTGCGTTGAGGCAATAAAAAACGGCGGTCCCTCTCGGGCGCCGCCGTTTCTAGTTCCGGAAAAGAATTACTTCTTCTCTTCCTTCTTTTCTTCCACCTTGGTTTCAGTCTTGGTCTCGACCTTCGGCGCTTCGGCGGGCGCGGACGCGGCCGGGGCGGCCGGAGCAGCGTCCTTCTTCACTTCGGTGGTCGTGGTGGTGGTGGTCGTCGTCGACTTGGTTTCGGTCTTCGGCGCTTCCTTGCCGCAGGCGGCGAGCGCAAATGCGGCGGCGACGATGAGCAGTGCTTTGTTCATGAGCTATCCCTTTGGATTCGAAATTGAGGTGTTGACAGCAACCGGAATGCGGCTGCGCAGCAATTATAGCAAAAGCGGCGCTACAGGCCTACGGTGGTACTCGAAACACCCGGGTAGGACGCGGACCAGATTTCCTGGAAGCGCGAGCGCATCGACAGCGCCTCGGTCTCGTCGTTCAGGCCGATCGCGCCGCGGGAATGCTCCGCGACCGGCCGGCGCAGGTAGTGCCGCGCGTCCAGCACCATGAAGGCGTCCTGCAGGTTGCGGATCTCC
>JANNXB010000490.1:0-8058 GCA_031409355.1 Betaproteobacteria bacterium
TCACTGCGCGTCGGGTTCGAGCAATTCGGGGATGTCCGTGCGCGCGTTGTTGACTGCGCGGCTGACGCGGCGAATGTCGATCGCGGAGTCGGGGCAGGCGCGAAGGGGTATCTCGTCTCCCTCCAGCCAGGCCGAGTACTCGGCGGGCGAGACGATCACCGGCATGCGGTCTGCGACAGCGGCCATCTTGTCGTTCGCATCGGTGGTGATGATGGTGCAGGTCTGCAGGTCGTTCCATTGCTCCCAGAGCCCTGCGAAGGCGAACAGCGCTCCGCCAGAGGGATAGATGTAGTACGGCTGCTTTAGTCCGTTCTCCGGCTTCCATTCGTAGAATCCGTTCGCCGGGATGAGGCAGCGCCGTTTGCGGTAAGCCTCGCGGAAGGAGGGCTTCTCCGCGACGCTCTCGGCGCGCGCATTCTTCATTTTTACGCCGACGGCGGGATCCTTGGCCCAGCGCGGTATCAGACCCCATCGCACGTGCGATGCCACTGCGGCAGCCTCGTTTTGCCTGACGATCAGGACCTGGGCAGAGGGCGCGATGTTGTAGCGCGCGGTGTAGGAAGGGATTTCGGACAATCCGAACAGAAGCGCGACAACCTCTGGATTCGAATGCAATGCATAGCGACCGCACATGAAGCAATTATCGCAGGCAGGGGATTATCGAAGGACAGGTAGAATCGAACGATGATCATCGAGTCGCTGCTCGACACCGACCTGTACAAGTTCACGATGATGCAGGTTGTGCTGCACCATTTTCCGGGTGCGCAGGTCGAGTACGTGTTCAAGTGCCGCACCGAAGGCGTAGACCTCGGGCCGCACGCCGACGAGATCCGCGCGGGCATCATCGACCTGTGCAAGTTGCGCTTCCGCGAAGACGAACTGGCCTACCTGCGCGGCCTGCGCTTCATGAAATCCGATTTCGTCGACTTCCTCGGCCTGTTCCAGTTCAACGAGAAATACATCCGCGTCGAACGCTCGACGGACGCGCCCGGGCTGGACATTTCGATCCGCGGCCCGTGGCTGCACACCATCATGTACGAGATCCCGGTGCTGGCGATCGTGTCGGAGGTCTACTTCCGCCGCACGCAATCGAAACCGGACCTCGCCGAGGGCCGCCGGCGCCTGAAGGCGAAGCTCGACCAGGTGCGTGCGCTCGAGCCCGCATTCACCTTCCGCATCTCGGACTACGGCACGCGCCGGCGCTTCTCGCGCGCCTGGCACGATGAAGTCATCGCGACCTTCAAGCGCGAGATCCCGGACCGTTTCGCAGGCACCTCCAATGTCTGGCTGGCGATGAAGCACGGCGTGACGCCGCTGGGCACCATGGCGCACGAATACATGCAGGCCTGCCAGGCGCTCGGGCCGCGGCTGCGGGATTCGCAGATCTTCGCCTTCGACGTCTGGGCCAAGGAGTATCGCGGCGACCTCGGCATCGCGATTTCCGATACGTACGGAACGGATGCATTTCTCCGTGATTTCGATATGTATTTCTGCAAACTGTTCGACGGCGCGCGGCACGACTCGGGCGATCCCTTCGCCTGGGGCGAACGGATGATCGAGCATTACCGCCGCAACCGCGTCGACCCGCGCGCGAAGACGCTGATCTTCTCCGACCAGTTGACGATCCCGATCGCGATCGACATCGCGCGGCGTTTGCAAGGCCGCGCGCTCACTTCGTTCGGCATCGGCACCAACCTCACCAACGACCTCGGTTACGAGCCGATCAATATCGTCATCAAGATGACGGAATGCAACGGCCAGCCCGTGGCCAAGGTATCCGACTCGCCGGGCAAGACGGTCAGCAAGGACCCCGGATACCTCGCCTACCTGCGCCAGGTTTTCGGCCTGGGAAAGACGGGAGTGGATTGAATACCGCAGGTGCAGTACTCGCCGTTTGCTTTCTCCTCAACATGTTCGGCCGCGGGCTGGCGGATACCTACGCCGTGTTCCTCCTGCCCCTGGAGCGCGAGTTCGGCTGGACGCGTTCGGAACTGACCGGGGTCTATGCGATCTACCTGCTGGTCAACGGCTTCACCGCGCCGCTGGTGGGCCTGCTGTTCGACCGGCTCGGGCCGCGCTGGGTGTACGGCGCGGGCATGGCCTGCCTGGGTTCGGCGTATTTTCTCGCGCAGTATCTCGGGAGCCTGTGGCAGTTCTACCTCTTCGTCGGGGTGCTGATCGGGTTTGCGGTGAGCCTGAACGGCATGGTGCCCGGCTCGGCGCTGCTCTCGCGCTGGTATCGGACGCGGCTGTCGACGGCGATCGGCATCGCGTTCTCCGCGATCGGCGTGGGCACGGTGATCTTCGTACCGCTCACGCAGCTGCTGGTCAGCCACTTTGACTGGCGCTTCGCCTATCGCGCCCTTGGCATCAGCCTGCTGCTGCTGGTCCCGGTGGTGCTGTTCGCGATTCCGTGGCGCACGTTCTCGGCCGGCCATGCGGACTACCAGGCGCGGGCCAAGCTGGCGGGGGCGGACGGAGAATGGACGCTGCGTGCGGCGATGGGAACCCGCATCTACTGGGGCCTGGCGCAGGTCTTCTTCTGCACTTCCATCGCCATGTACGGCATCGTGGTGCAGCTGGTCGTGTTCCTGATCGACGCCGGCTACTCCCCGCTGGGCGCCGCCAGCACTTTCGGGTTCATCGGCATGCTCTCGTCCATCAGCATCATGGGCAGCGGTTTCATCGCCGACCGCTTCGGCATCCGGCGCACGGTCACCGCAAGCTTCATCGGCACGGGCACCGGCATGCTGCTCTTGTTGGCGATGACCCGATGGCCGTCAGTGGTGCTGCTCGCGCTATTCGTGCCGGTGTTCGGCCTTTGCATGGGAACCCGCGGGCCGATCATCTCCTCGATTTGCGCGCGCCATTTCGCCGGATCGAAGGTGGCGACGATCTACGGCACCATCTATGCGTGCAACGCGCTGGGCGCGGCGGTCGGTTCGTTCATGGGCGGCGTGCTGCACGACCTGAGCGGCGGTTACGCGGCCGGACTGTGCTTCTCGCTCACTTTCATCGTGATTGCAGCAACGCCGTTCTGGGTGGTGCCGGCACTCCGTAATTACCGTTAGGGCGCGACGTTGACGCCCTTGACGCCGTGCTTTTCGATCAATCGTGCGACCAGCCCGGAGGATTTTATTTCAGCGACGAATTCCCGCAAATACTCCGCTGCTGCCGTGCGCGTCCTCTGCGTGCCGATCGCTTGCTGCACGGCGGTGAACCTGCCGTCAAGAATGCGCGCGCCGGGCAGGCGGGTCACATCCGAGACCAGGCGCGGCAGCAGCCCGGAGAGGACGTCCAGGTTTTCCTTCACGAACAGGTCGTAGGAGGCAGGAATGCCTTCGGCGCGC
The DNA here is from genome assembly GCA_031409355.1 of Betaproteobacteria bacterium. Lineage (GTDB taxonomy): Bacteria > Pseudomonadota > Gammaproteobacteria > Burkholderiales > SG8-39 > RBG-16-66-20. Next base: position 3,351 of record JANNXB010000490.1, read on the forward strand.
ATCAGTTGCGCGTGCTTCAGGTTGCGGCTCAGGTAAAGGTCGTAGGCGCTGCGCGCCGCCGTCGCGATGCGCACGCCCGGGCGATCCACTTCGGCCATCGACTGGATCGGCGAGCCCGCCGGCACGAGGTAGGTGGCGGGAATCTCAAGGTAGGCGAGGGTGAAGGCGATCTCCTCGGCCCGTTGCGGCTCCGCGCCTATGAAGCCGACATCCCAGGCACCGGCCTTCGCGCCGTCCGCGACTTGCCCGGCGCCGGGGAACTGGATCAATTCCGCGGTCGTGCCCAGGCGCCGCGCCAGTTCCGCGGCGAGGTCCGGTACGACGCCGCGCAATTCGCCGCTCGAGGCGTCCTTGTTGACGAGGAGAAAATTGCCGAGGTTCACGCCCACGCGCAGTTTCCCGGTCGGTACGAGTTCTGATTTGATGGTCGGGTTCATTTTTCCAGGGTGGAGATGGCCAGCATTCTCCGCTTGCGTTCGTTTAGGGTACATCCTCGCAGGTCCGCCGCGCCGCGCTCGGTGACAATGACGCCGGCTTCGCTGCGTGGAGTCGATACCGGGCCTGAAAGCGTTTCCACGATGCGCGCCGCGGGCAGCAGCAGTAGCGCCACGCCGCCTGGCGAATTGCCCGCGGCGCGGATGAAGTCGAGCGCGCCGCCCACGGCGCCGAGGTAGCTGCCCTTGGCGACCTCTGCGTTGACCTGGCCCGTGAGGTCCACTTGGACCGCCGAGTTGATGGCGACGAATTTCCGCAGCGAGCCGAGCACGCGCGGGTCATGCGTGTATTCGGTGGAGCGCATCCGGAGTGCGGGATTGTCGCGCGCGAAGTCGAACAGTTTGCGGGTGCCGATGAGCTGGCCGCAGACGATCTGGTCGACGGTGCCGTTGCGCACCAATTCGACCACGCCATCGCCGACGGTGCCGGAGTGGATCTTCAGCCCCTTGCGGCCGGCAAGGGCCATGCATACCGCGTCCGGAAGGACGCCCAGGCCGAACTCCAGAGTGGCGCCATCCGGAATGAAGGCAGCGGCGTGGCGTGCGATCGCGGCCTCGGCCGCGCCGGCGCGCGCCGGTGGCGGGAGGGCAGGCTCGTACGACGCCTCGACCAGCAGCGCGAAGTCTTCCTTGCGCAACAGCTTCTCGGTATGCGTCCAGGGGACTGTGGCGTTCATTTCGGCGATCACCGCGCGGGCGCCCTGCAGGGCAGGCAACAGGTAGTCCACACCGAGGCCCATGCTGTATTCGCCGCGCTGGTTCGGCGGGCTGACCTGTATCAGCGCGACATCGCAGGGAATCCTGCGCTCCCGGATCAAGGTGGCCAGCCTTGAATAGGGATGCGGGTGGATGTCGAGCACGCCGGCGTCGGCAAGCGCGCGATTGTGGCCGGCGCCACAGTAGGAGGACAGCTTCAGGTGGTCGGCATGCTCCGGGCGGACGATGCCGGCGTAGTTGACTCCGAGGAATACGCTTGCGCCGGAGAATGCCGCGCGCTGCGCAACCAGCGCTGCTGAAAGCGTCTGCGGCTCGGAGCAGGCCTGGCCCAGAACGATGCCGTCGCCGGGGCGGATGAAACGCGCGAGTTCGAGTGGCATGCGGCGATGCTAACATTTGAATTCGTCTTACTCCCCGGAGAAGCAAATGCTCGATGCGAAATCGCTGGACCTCATTTTCCGCAATGCCCGCACGCACAACGCGCTCTCAGGTCCGGTGAGCGACGCGCAGTTGCGCGAGCTCTACGATCTCCTGAAATGGGGCCCGACCACAATGAACACGCAACCGGCGCGCATCGTCTTTGTGCGGACCGCGGAGGGCAAGGAGAAGCTGAAGCCGGCGCTCAGCCCGGGCAACCTGGACAAGACCATGTCAGCGCCGGTGACCGCGATCATCGCCCACGACCTGCATTTCTACGAGAACCTGCCGAAGAGCTTCCCGCACCGTCCGGAGGCGATCAAATTGTTCCAGGGCGAGGAGAAAAAGGCGGGCAACGCGACCGTCGCTTTCCGCAATGGCTCGCTGCAGGGCGCGTATTTCATCATCGCCGCGCGGGCGCTGGGCCTGGACACCGGGCCGATGTCGGGATTCGACAACGCCAAGGTGGACGCGGCGTTCTTCCCGGACGGGCGCTGGAAATCGAACTTCCTTTGCAACCTCGGCAAAGGCGACCCGGCGAAGATCTTCGACCGCAGCCCGCGGCTTACTTTCGAGGAAGCCTGTCTGCTCGCCTGACGGGCCTCGCGCCTTTCTCGTCGAAGTCGTAGAGCAGGATCAGCTGGTCTTTCACCGGGCCGGCGAGGCGCAGCTTAACGGCCCATTCGCCGAGCATCTCGAGGTCCAGTTTCGCCCCGTACTCGCCGGGCGCCTTGCCGGGCGTCGCTTTCACCGGCTTTACGTTGTGCGCCATCGGCATCGAGGGCATGTCGGCCCCGACCGTAATCGCGGCGCCGGGCAACGGCTGTCCGCCGCGCGAAAGCTTGATCGTGCAGTCGTAGATGAAATCGGTTTTCGTGGGTTTGCATGCGAGCTCGCCCTGAACTTTCTGGGCCAGCACCGGAAACGTCGCGAAAAACAGGATCAGGCCAAACGTCGTTTTAGCCAATGGACCGCCTTTTCATCGAGTAAACCCCGGGGTCTGAATATCAACAATACCGCCACCAGCCCGCCGAACACGATCATGCGGTAGCCGTGGAATACCCGGCTGCCTTCGAGCGCCCCGATGTCGATCAGCACGCCCAGCAGCGGCCCGAATACGGTGCCCAGGCCGCCGATCAGGGCGTAGGCGAGGCTGTGGACGCCGAGCATGATGTCGAAATTGCGCGGCTCGATGTAGGTATTGTGGTGCGCATACAGCGCACCGCCCAGGGCGGCGAGCGCGCCGGCGGCCGCGGCGATGCCTAGCTTGAACCGCTCGACGTGGATGCCGAGCATGCGCGCGAGTTCCGGATCCTCGCCGAGCATGCGCAGGGTCGCGCCGAGTTTCGATCGCTCTACGAACAGGAACAGGACGACCACGGCGAAGAGCAATCCCCAGACCATGGCGAGGAAACCCGCCGGTTCCACGCCGTTCTCGAATACCCAGCGGATGCCGCGGAAACCCTGCGTGCCGTCGGGCCCGACTGGCTCGCCGTCGATCATGCGCTGGAAGTGGATCAGCTCGAAAATGATCCGCAACATCTCGGCCGCGGCCAGCGTCGCCATCGCGAAGTACAGGCCGCGCAGGCGCAGCGTGGGCAGGCCGACCAGGAAGGCGGCCGCGGCGCCCGCGCCCATCGCCAGAACGGCAGCCAGAGGCAGCGGAACGCCATACATGGCCGTGGCGACGCCGGCGGTATAGGCGCCGACGCCGAAGAATCCCTGCTGGCCGAAGGACATCTCCCCGGCGATGATCAGCAGATAGGCCGACAGCGCGACGAACGAGATCAGGCCGATATTCGTCAGGACGCCGACGCTGTAGTCATCCATCGCGGCCGCCAGGCAAGCAAGACAAATAACAGGAGATAGGCAATCAGATCCCGGGCCTGAGGACCGAGGAACCACTGGCTGTGGGCCTCTACCAGGCCGAGCGCGACGCCGCCCACGATGGCGCCGCGCAGGGAGCCCAGGCCGCCGATCATCATCGCCAGCAGGCCCTTGAGCGTGGACCACATGCCGAGCATTGGGGTGACCTGTGTGTGGGTGGAAACGATCAGCCAGCCGGCGAGGCCGCCGATCGCGGACGCGAGCAGGAAGACCAGCAGCAGGACGCGCGGCACGTTGATGCCCGCGAGCTGCGCGGCAACCGGCGCATCGATCACCGCGCGCACCGCGAGGCCGAAGCGAGAGCGGGTGAGCAGCAGGTGCAGCGCGGCGCAGATCGCGATCGCGCAGGCGAGCATCACCAGGGCTTCGACCCGCAGGACCAACGGCCCGAACGCGAGGGGCTCGCCGCCGTACATCGGCGGGAAGTCGTAGAGGTGCTTGGGCATCACCAGCGTTACGACCTCTTCGAACTGCATCCACAGCGCGAAGCTCGCCACCATCGCGGCGATCGCCGAGCCCCGACGATGGGGCGCGAAGCAGAGTCTTTCGACATAAGCTCCCGCAAGCACGGCCCCGAGGACGGTGATGCCGAGCAGAAGAAAGAGATTCGCGTGAAAAGACAGCGACACCCAGGTCGCGGCGTAGCAGCCGAACATGATCGCTGGGCCGTAAGAGAGATTGACTCGGCGTAAGACGCCGAAAACCAGCGTGAAGCCGACGGCGAGCAGGGCGTAGGAGGCGCCCAGGGCAAGGCCATCGAAGCTGTTCTGGATCAGGTCAAGGATCATGCCTTGGCGGAGCCGAGATAGGCCCGCCGTATGACTTCGTCTTCGGCCAGGGCGCCCGGGGTGCCGCTGAAGGTCACTTTGCCCTGTTCCATCAGGTAGAAATGCTGCGCCACCTTTAGCGCCATGTGCGCATTCTGCTCGACCAGGAAGATGCTCACCCCATCCTGGTGCAGCTGCGTGATGATGCGGAAGATCTCTTCGACCACCAGCGGAGCGAGGCCGAGCGAGGGTTCGTCCATCAGCAGCAGCTTCGGCCGGCTCATCAGCGCGCGCGCCACCGCCAGCATCTGCTGCTCGCCGCCGGAAAGGGTTCCGGCGTTCTGACCTGAACGTTCTTTCAGTCTTGGGAATCTTGCAAACAATTTCTCTATGTCGACTTCAATTTCCTTGTCGTGCCGCTGGTAA
>JANNXB010000491.1:0-4126 GCA_031409355.1 Betaproteobacteria bacterium
GCCGTGAAGGACTATCTCGGTCGGTTGGGGCGGGACGAGCGGCGCTGGGAGGAAACGCTTGCAGCGCTGGCGTCGGTGAAGGCGGGGCGGATCGTGGATGGCGACGAGATGGTGGAGTGGATTGCGTCGTGGGGCAAAAAATCGGAGAAGAAACCGCCGCGATGAAGCTCGCGTTCTCGCGCGAGGCGCGTGGCGACGTCGTCCGCCTGCGGGCGTTCATCGCGGAGCACGACCCAACCGCAGCGGAGCGTGCGGCACGCAGGTTGATTCAGGGAATCGAACGCCTGGTCCGGCATCCCCGGCTCGGGAAGCGTGTTGACATTGCGCCCGGCCAGGTCGCGCCGGAGGAGATTCGTGACTGGCTGGTCGGCGACTACGTGATCAGATATCTGATCGCCAACGACCGGATCATCGTGCTGCGGCTCTGGCACGGCAAGGAGAACCGACCGTAGTGCCTCCGGCATCGGGCCAAGCCATCTAATAGGTTGATTTATAGTGGATTACCGTAAAAATTTAATATTCCGTGTATTTATGGTAAATTCTATTAAATCATGAGCTTAAGTGATGAACAACTCCGCGGCCTAGTAAATGCCGGTCAGTTGTACGAGACCTGGAAGGACGTTGTGGTCCAACTCGCGAACCTGCCCGGGGGCATGTATTGGAGAGTGATCAACAACAACGAGTACCTCTACAAGTACGCCACTGACCCAGCTGGCCTTCAACAGACTAAATCGCTGGGTCCGCGCACATCAGAGACTGAAGGCGCCTATCGCGATTTCCAGGCGGCCAAAAAACCCCTTGAGGAGCGACGTGCAGGGGTAGAAGCGCGCATCAAGGAGCTTGCCCCGGCGTGGCGTGCGCTACGCCTGCCCGCGATCGATCGTTCAGCGGGCCGGATCCTGCGAACGCTCGATCAAGCCCATCTCGTTGGCACCAGCGTCCTGGTGGTTGGGACATATGCGCTAAAGGCCTACGAGGTCGAGTGCGCGAGCAGCTTCTCGGCCGGAATGGATGCAACTGAGGATCTCGACTTCACTCTCCGCCTAAACGACGGCAACGTCGACCCTGATGCTCCAAGACGCCTTCTTCTCGCGCTCAAGCAAGTTGATTCGACCTTCATTGTCTCGCCAAGCTCGGCGAAGACCCTCGTCAATAAGGATGGATACAAGATTGACCTGCTGACGAACAAAGCCGTCGCCAGACAATATGCAACAGCGCGCCCGTGGAAACCGGAGGCGTTAGAGGGCCAGGAATGGTTGCTCCTGGGCAAGCCTGTCAATGCTGTCCTCATCGACTTTGCAGGCTGGCCCGTGCACATTGCCGCGCCTGATCCGCGATATTTCGCGCTCCATAAGCTCTGGTTGAGCAAACGAAAAGGACGCCCCGCCGCGAAACGCGTTAAAGACGAACGTCAGGGGAAGGCTGTATTGGAAGCCATCAAGCAGTACATGGACCACTACGCTTTAGATACCGAATTTGTGGCGACCTTGCCTGCCGAACTGCAGGACCAATTGCCGCCGACGGAAGAGGCCAGACCCGCTGCGCGCGTGCGCAGGAAGCCCAATTCGACGCGATAGCACGCCCAGATCCATCCAGTATCGGTTTGTTGGCTCCTCGACCTGGACTCGAACCAGGGTTTGAACGACTGATCTCGATCCTACTGAGCACGCCTTGGAGGCCTGTCGTCAAGCACGGTGTAGAATCGCACCGGCTGATTGCCACGCACACGCAGGCGGATATGCGGGGCCGCAGTGAAGGCAGGCCGATGTGCGAAGTTCGACAGGACGACACATGAGAACGCTGGATCAGCTTGGCCTATCGCGCAACGACACAGCAGCGATCAACGCCGCACGGCAAATACTCCTCACGCGACTCCCGGTAGAACGTGTGATCCTTTTCGGTTCCAAGGCGCGGGGAACCGAGGACGCGGAGTCTGATATCGATCTGCTGGTGTTGACTTCGCGGGAGATCACCTGGCGAGAGCGCGAGGCGGTCGTCGGCGCGTTGTATGACATTCAGCTTCGTTACGACGTGCTGCTCAGTCCGCTGGTCGTGCCGACGGCGGAGTGGGATGCAGGCCTGTACTCGGTATTGCCGCTGCACCGCGAAATCGAACGAGACGGGATCGCTGCCTGACGGACGCAGAGGCGCGAGGCCGGGCGGTTCAACATTGGTTGCGCAAGTCTACCGATGCGTTGGAGTCCTCCCAGTCCGAATTACGGGCTGGAAGATACGACTTCGCGGTCAATCGTGCCTACTACGCCGCCTTCTATGCGGCGAGTGCGGTCTTGCTGGCCCACGACCGGCACTTCGTGAAACACACGGGTGTTCGCGCTGCGGTACACCAGACGCTCGTCAAGCCAGGCCTGCTCGATCCGCGGTGCGGCCGCATTTACGAACGCCTCTTCGATGCCCGCCAGCGCGCGGATTACCTTGCGCTGACCGAGATGCATGCGGAAGAAGCCACGGGCATGGCGGCGGAGGCCGGCGAGTTCGTGGCGGCGATGCGGATCTTGATCGCACCAAAGCCTTGAATTTAGATGGCTCCTCGACCTGGACTCGAACCAGGGACCTGCGGATTAACAGTCCGACGCTCTACCAACTGAGCTATCGAGGAATCGAACGATAGGACTCAATGCAAGGGCCGGAATTATATAGAAAAACCGGCCCTGAGACCCGTTTACTTGATCACCTTGGCGATGGCGTCGGCGACGTAGTCGATGTTCTTCGTCGTGAGCGCCGCGACGCAGATGCGGCCGGTCTCGATGGTGTAGATCGCGTTCTCGCCGCGCAGGCGCAGGACCTGGTCGCGGGTGAGGCCGGAGTAGGAGAACATGCCGCGCTGGTCGAGGATGAAGGAGAAATTCGACCCGGGCACGCGCTTGTGGATGCCATCCACCAGCGCCTTGCGCATGGACTTGATGCGGTCGCGCATCGCGCCCAGTTCCTTGTCCCACTGTTTGCGCAGGTCGGGAGAGTTCAGCACGCGGGCGACGATGTCGCCGCCGTGTGTCGGCGGGCTGGAATAGTTGGTGCGCACGATGCGCTTCAGGTTCGACAGCGCGCGCGCGGCTTCGTCGGTGCTGCTGGCGACCACGCTAAGGGCGCCGACGCGCTCGCCGTAAAGCGAGAACGACTTGGAAAAGGAGCTCGCGAGGAGCACCGGGTGCATCGCTTCGGCGAACAGGCGCGGCGCGAAGGCGTCGGCGTCGGTGCCGTCAGCGAAGCCCTGGTAGGCGAGGTCGAGGAAAGGCACGATGCCGCGCGACTTCACCACTTCCAGCACCTGGCGCCACTGTTCCTGCGTCAGGTCGACGCCGGTGGGGTTGTGGCAGCAGGAATGCAGGACCGCGACGTCTCCCGAGGGCATCTTCTTCAGCGATTCCAGCATGCCTTCGAAGTTCAGGCCATGCGTCTTCGCGTCGTAGTAGGCGTATTCCTTCACCGGGAAACCGGCGCTTTCGAACAGGGCGCGATGGTTCTCCCAGCTGGGCGAGCTGATCCAGGCGGTGGCCGCCGGGCAGATCTGGCGCAGGAAATCGGCGCCGACGTTCAGTCCGCCGGTCCCGCCCAGGGTCTGAAGGGTGACAACGCGCTTCTCTTTTAGAGCATTTGATTCTTTTGAAAAAACCAATTCCTGCACGGCCTTGTCGTAAGCAGCGATGCCGTCGATCGGCAGATAGGTCTTCGGCGTTCCGCTGCCGACGCGCGTGTCCTCGGCTTCGCGTACGCACTCGAGAAGCGGTACCTTGCCGTTGTCGTCCGTATAGACGCCCACGCCGAGGTTGACCTTGGCCGGGTTCTGGTCGGCGACGTAGGCCTCCGTGACGCCGAGGATCGGATCCTTGGGCGCCATCTGCACGGCAGCGAGCGGGGAGGGGGACTGGGGCAAGTGCGGCGCGTTCATCTGCTAGACTCGAAGGTTGTTTTTTGCAGTGCAATAGTTTACCCGTGGACCTGACTTTTCCCAACAGCCCTTTCAAGTTGCACCAGCCGTTCCCGCCCGCGGGCGACCAGCCGGAGGCGATCGCCAAGCTGGTCGAGGGCATCGGCGACGGCCTCGCCTTCCAGACGCTGCTCGGCGTCACGGGCTCCGGCAAGACCTTCACCATGGCCAACGTCATCG
>JANNXB010000492.1:0-3524 GCA_031409355.1 Betaproteobacteria bacterium
CGTGGTCTGGTTGAACGCGCCCTGTTCCATGAAAGTCTTCCACTCCGGCGTCTCCATCACCCTCTTGAACACGCCGAGGTAGTAATTGACCTGATCTGGCGTAACGCCGCCGGCCATGAAAATGCCGCGCAGCATGAGGTAGTCCACGTCCAGGCCCTGCTCCTTGCAGGTCGGGATATCGGACCAGGCCATCTTGTCCGTTACCTTGGTCGTGTACGGCATGCGCTTCGGATCAAACACGCACAACGGCCTGAGCTTGCCGCCACGCCACTGCGCCACGGCCTCGATGGGGTTGTTCACCGTCGAATCCACGTGCTTGCCGACCAGCTGCACGGCCACTTCGCCGCCGCCCTTGTACGGGATGTAGGTAAATTTCGCGTCCGCGCGCTGCTCGATCGCCACCGTGATGATCTGGTCCTCCTGCTTGGCGCCGGTGCCTCCCATCTTCATACGCTTGCCGGGCTCGCCCGCACGCGCCTTGGCCGCCGCCAGGTATTCCTTCGAGGTCTTGTAAGGCGTTTCTGCGTTTACCCAGAGAACGAACTGGTCAAGCGCCAGCATCTGCACCGGCGTGAGGTCGCGCCAGTTGAATGGCGTGTCCTGGGCGAGCGGCGTGGTGAACAGGTTGGACAGCGTGATGATGATCTTGTGCGGGTCGCCCTTGGCACCCTTGACGTCGAGGAAGCCTTCCGAGCCGGCGCCCCCCGCCTTGTTGACCACGACCATCGACTGCTTCATCAGGTTGTGCTTGGCGATGATGGACTGCACGATGCGCGCCATCTGGTCGGCTCCGCCGCCGGTGCCCGCCGGCACGATGAACTCGACCGTCTTGGTCGGCTCCCAGCCCTGCGCCTGCGCCGCCTGCGGCAATGCCGCAAATCCCGCCACAAGCGCGATCGATCCTGCGATTCGAACGATTTTTGTTTTCATGTTCACTCCTCCTGTGTGGATTCTGATCAACCCACAACGTATTCGACCTTGATTGCGGTCAAGAGTTCGGGTGATGCCCTTCCTGTCGCTTCGCCAGCCAGGATCCGAGCGCAAACACAAACAGCGCGCCGACCGCGCCGCAGACCAGCGCAACGCTCCAGCCGTCCAGCTTCGGCTTGCCGTTCACGTACTCGGCACCGAGTCCCGTCAGCCAGCCCTTGAGCACGGGATCGGTCACCATGATGTCGCCGGCGATGTAGCCAAGCAGCGCCGCGCCGAGGGTAATGATGATCGGAAAGCGGCCCATCACCTTCAGCATCAGGGTGGAGCCGAAGATCACGATCGGGATCGACAGCGCGAGGCCGATCACCAGCAGCGCGATCTTCGCCTCGGGCGGGCCCTGTTCCGCTGCGGCGGCGACGGCGATCACGTTGTCCAGGCTCATCACCAGGTCGGCGATCAGGATCGTCTTCACCGCCTGGAACAGGTTGTCGCTCGACTTGATGTCCTCGCCGCCTTCCTCGGGCACCATGAGCTTGACGCCGATCCACAGGAGCAGCAATCCGCCGATCAGCTTCAGCCAGGGCAGTTGCAGCAAGGCAACCGCGAATACGGTGAGGATCACGCGCAGGATGATCGCCGCGGCGCTGCCCCAGAATACCGCCAGCTTCTGCTGCTGCGGCGGCAGCGAGCGCGCGGCAAGCGCGATCACCACCGCGTTGTCGCCCGAGAGCAGGAGGTTGACCCAGATGATGGCGCCGAGCGCCTGCCAGAATGCTACGTCAGAGAGGGTTTCAGTCATGCCCGGATTTTAGAACAACCCGACAACCTTGCCGTCCACCAGGTCGATTTTCTCGGCCGAGGGCACCTTCGGCAGGCCGGGCATGGTCATGATGTCGCCGCAGACCATCACCACGAACTCGGCGCCGGCCGCGAGCCGGACCTCCCGCACGTTGACCACGTGGTCGGTGGGCGCGCCACGCGTCGCGGCGTTGGTCGAGAATGAGGACTGGGTCTTCGCCACGCACACCGGGAAGTGGCCGTAGCCGTCGTCCTGCAGCTTCTGGATCTGCGCCTTCACTTTCGCGTCCGCGGTCACGCTGCCGGCGCGGTAGACCTTCTTCGCGATCTTGTTGATCTTGTCCCACAGGCTGTCCGCGTCGTCGTAGACGAAGGTCGGCTTGGAGGGTTTGTCGCACAGGCCGACCACGATTTTCGCCAGCTCGGCGGCGCCCTTGCCGCCCTCGCCCCAGTGGGCCGCCAGCACCACCTCGACGCCCAGCTTCTTCATGCGCCCGGTGACGAGATTGATCTCGGCCGGCGTGTCGAAGGTGAATTTGTTGATCGAGACCACGCAGGGGATGCCATACACCTTGCTGACGTTCTCGACATGGCGCTCCAGGTTGACGAGCCCTTTCTCCAGCGCGGCCAGGTTCTCCTTGCTCACTTCCTTCACGTCTACGCCGCCGTGGTACTTCAGCGCCCGCATGGTGGCCACGATCACCGCGGCGCTCGGCAGCAGGCCGGTCTTGCGGCACTTGATGTCGAGGAATTTCTCGGCGCCGAGGTCGGCGCCGAAGCCCGCCTCGGTCACCACGTAGTCGGCCAGCTTCAGCGCACTCTGCGTGGCGAGCACCGAATTGCAGCCGTGCGCGATGTTGGCGAACGGGCCGCCGTGCACAAAGGCCGGGTTGTTCTCCAGTGTCTGCACTAGATTCGGCGCCAACGCGTCCTTCAGCAGCACCGTCATGGCGCCGTGCCCTTTCAGGTCTTTCGCCGTGACCGGCTTCTGCTCGCGCGTGTAGGCGACCACGATGTTGCCCAGGCGCTTCTTGAGATCCTCCAGCGAGGTGGCAAGGCAGAAGATCGCCATCACCTCGGAGGCGACCACGATGTCGAAGCCATCCTGCCGCGGATAGCCGTTGGCGGTACCGCCGAGACCCACCGTGATGTCGCGCAGCGCGCGGTCGTTCATGTCGAGCACGCGCTTCCACTGGATGCGGCGCACGTCGATGCCCAGTTCGTTGCCGTGGCTGATATGGTTGTCGATCAGCGCCGCGAGCAGGTTGTTCGCCAGCTGGATCGCGCCAAAGTCGCCGGTGAAGTGCAGGTTGATGTCCTCCATCGGCACGATCTGCGCGTAGCCGCCGCCGGCGGCGCCGCCCTTCACCCCGAATACGGGCCCCAGTGAAGGTTCGCGAAGGCAGATGATCGCCTTCTTGCCGATATGGTTTAGCGCGTCGCCCAGGCCGACCGTGGTGGTGGTCTTGCCCTCGCCCGCGGGCGTCGGGCTGATCGCCGTGACCAGGATCAGCTTGCCGTTCTTTTTCGATTTCAGCATATCCAGGAAGGGAAGCGAAATCTTGGCCTTGTAGTGGCCGTAGGGCTCGAGGTGCTCCTCGGCGATGCCGAGCTTCTCCAGTGCCACCTTGGAAATGCGCTGCATCTTCGCGGCCTGTGCGATCTCAATATCGGACGACATGGGTGGTTCTCTCCTGTTGAGTTCTTATTTGTAGATCTCGGACAACGCCAAGCCCTTGCCGTAGCCGGGATTGCCGGGCCGCGCGCCACCCTTGGTCACCTTCACCGCGCAG
>JANNXB010000493.1:0-7347 GCA_031409355.1 Betaproteobacteria bacterium
GCAGCGGGTTCCGCCCGGCGATTCGCTGCCGCGCTACCTGTGCGACGCCTGCGGCAGCATCCACTACCAGAATCCGAAGATGGTGCTGGGCTGCCTGCCGGAATGGGAAAACCGGCTGCTCCTTTGCCGGCGCGCGATCGAACCGCGCTATGGCTACTGGACCCTGCCCGCCGGCTTCATGGAGAACGGCGAATCCACCGGCGAGGGAGCCGCGCGCGAGACGCTGGAAGAAGCCGGCGCGCGCGTCGAGCTGATCGCCCCCTTCAGTATGATCTCGGTGCCCTACGTGAACCAGGTACATGTGTTCTATCGGGCACGCCTGCTGGACCTGGATTTCAAGGCCGGGGAAGAGAGCCTCGAGGTCGGGCTATTCGAAGAATCGAAGGTCCCGTGGAAGGACATCGCCTTCCGCACGGTCGGCCTGACCCTGAAACACTGGTTCGCCGACCGCGCGCGCGGCAACTTCGGGTTCCACGCTGAAGACATAAAGTAACTGCGGTATGCTCCCTTTCAGTGCTCAACGCACCAACCTGGGAGGGAACCCGTGGCCTACACAAAACTGCTTTTCGCACTGTTTCTGACCTATCCGCCCCTGCTCGGGGCAGCTGAACCCGCCAAGCTCGATCCCGCGAATACCGCGTGGATGATCACGGCATCGGTGCTGGTGCTGTTCATGACCTTGCCCGGGCTCGCCCTGTTCTACGGCGGCCTGGTCCGCTCGAGGAACGTCCTCTCCGTCCTGATGCAATGCTTTGCGATCACCTGCATGGTGACGCTGGCCTGGGTCGTCTGCGGCTACAGCCTCGCTTTCGGCGATGGCGGCACGCTGAACGCCTGGTACGGCGGCTGGGACAAGACTTTCCTCTCGGGCATCGGCGTCGCGACGCTCAAAGGAACCATCCCGGAAACCGTGTTCGTGATGTTCCAATTGACCTTCGCGATCATCACGCCCGCGCTGGTGATCGGCGCCTATGCCGAACGGGTGCGTTTCGCCGGCATGCTGGTCTTCAGCCTGCTCTGGCTGCTGCTCGTCTATTGCCCGATCGCGCACTGGGTCTGGGGCGACGGCTGGCTGCAGAAAATGGGCCTGATGGATTTTGCTGGCGGCACGGTGGTGCACCTGAACGCCGGTATGGCGGCGCTGGTCTGCGCGCTGGTGATCGGGCGCCGGAAGGGCTTCCCGGAATCGCCGATGCCGCCGCACAACATGACGATGACCGTGACTGGCGCCTGCATGCTGTGGGTGGGCTGGTTCGGCTTCAATGCCGGCAGCGCGCTCGCCGCCGACGGCTCGGCCGGCATGGCGATGCTGGTCACGCACATCGGCGCGGCGACCGGTTCGCTGGCCTGGCTGCTGTGCGAATGGCTGCGCTACGGCAAGCCCTCCGTGCTTGGCGTCGTCACCGGCATGGTCGCGGGCCTCGGCACCATCACCCCCGCCTCGGGCTTCGTCGGGCCGATGGGCGCGATCGTGATCGGCGGCACCGCCGGAATAGTCTGCTTCCTCGCCACGACCTGGATGAAGCGCTCGTTGAAGATCGACGATTCGCTGGACGTCACCCCGGTGCACGGCGTGGGCGGCGTGATCGGCACCCTGCTCACCGGCGTGTTCGCGGCGACGAGCCTGGGCGGGGTGGGATATCCGGAAGGCATGACGATGGGCAAGCAGGTGATGGTGCAGGTCACCGGCATCCTCGCCGTCGGCGCCTGGTCCGGCATCGTCACCTGGATCCTGCTGAAGCTTAGCGACGCGTTCACCGGCCTGCGCGTCACGCCGGACGAGGAGACCGAGGGCCTGGACACGGTGGAGCACAACGAGAAGGGCTACAATTTGTAGCGATGCAGCGCCGTGACTTCGTCAAGTTCTGCGCGGCTTCCGCCACCGCGGCAAGGATTCCCGAGGTCGCGGCCGCCGACGCCACGCCGACGTTCTATGGCCGCGTAAAACTGCTGGGCAGCAACGGGACGCCGCTAAAGGCGGCGGCGGTTCCCGTCGAGCGCAACCTGATCTTCCACTACCCGTTCGCCGCCACGCCCTGCTTCCTGCTCAACCTGGGGCGTCCGGCCCTGCCCGCGCGCCTCTTCACCGCCGACCAGCGCGCCTACGAATGGAAAGGCGGCCTCGGCCCGCGCCGCTCCATCGTCGCCTATTCGGCGATCTGCGCGCACCAACTCGCCTATCCGACGAAGGAAATCAGCTTCATCAGCTACCGCGTCGAGAAAAGCCCGCGCAACAAGCTGGGCAACGTCATCCACTGCTGCGCCGAGCACAGTCAGTACGATCCTGCCGAGGGCGCGCGCGTGCTGGCCGGGCCCGCGCCCCAGCCGCTGGCCGCGATCCTGCTCGAGCACGACGCCAGGACCGACGAGCTCACCGCGGTCGGCACGCTCGGGGGCGAGATGTTCAACCAGTTCTTCGCCAAGTACGAGATGAAGCTGTCGCTCGAAGGCGGTGCCCCGCGTGCCACTGCCGCCGCCACCAGCGTGGTGCACGAATTGGAAAACTACTGCCGACAGCAGGTCAAATGCTGACCTGGCTGGAAAGGGGCGATCCCTTTCCAGCCGTTGAAGACGCGCTGAAGGAACCCAACGGCCTGCTCTGCGCCGGCGCGGACCTGTCGGTGAAGCGCCTCCTCACCGCCTATGCCAACGGCATCTTTCCCTGGTACTCCGGCGGCGAGCCGATCCTGTGGTGGTCGCCCGACCCGCGCATGGTCCTGTTCTGCGACGAGCTGAAGGTCTCGCGCTCGCTCGCGAAGAACGTCCGCAACAAGGGATTCGAAACCAGGATCGATTCCGCCTTTGCGAAGGTCATAAAGGCCTGCGCGGAACCGAGGAAAGGCGAACCTGGCACCTGGATCAGCGCGGACATGCAGGCGGCCTACATGGCGCTGCACCACGCCGGCCACGCCCACTCCTTCGAAACCTGGCGCGACGGCCGGCTGGTCGGCGGGCTGTACGGCGTCGCCATCGGCCGGGCCTTCTTCGGCGAGTCGATGTTTTCCCGGGAAACCGACGCCTCCAAGGTGGCGCTGGTGGCGCTGGTTCGGGACCTCCGCCAACGCGGATGCCCGATGATCGACTGCCAGCAGCGCACGCCCCTGCTGGCCTCCCTGGGCGGGCGCGAGATCCCGCGACGCCAGTTTTTGCGCCGCCTCGCGGCATTGGTAAACTAGGGCATGTCCCGGCTTAACGACCTGCCGCACGCAGTACTGCAGTTCTACGTGACTGCGCCCTACCCGTGCAGCTACCTGCCCGAGCGCATGGCGCGCTCGCAGGTGGCGACCCCGAGCCACCTCATCAACACCGAGCTCTACGGCGAACTGGTGAAGGCCGGCTTCCGCCGCAGCGGCATCTTCACCTACCGGCCGCATTGCGACAGCTGCCGGGCCTGTGTGCCGGTGCGCATCCCGGTCAAGGATTTCATCGCCAGCCGCTCGCAGCGCCGCGCCTGGCAGCAGCACAGCGAGCTCACCGCGCAGGCGCAGCCGCTAAAGTTCCGCCTCGAGCACTACGCCCTGTACCTGCGCTACCAGTCGCGGCGCCATTCGGGCGGCGGCATGGACAACGACAGCCGCGACCAGTACTCGCACTTCCTGCTGCAGAGCCGCGTCGATACGCGCCTCATGGAATTCCGCGACAACGGGCAGCTGGTGATGGTCTCGATCGTGGATTACCTGCCCGATGGCCTGTCGTCGGTCTACACGTTCTTCGACCCGGAGCGCAGGAACGCGAGCTATGGAACCTTCAACGTGATCTGGCAGATCGAAGCCTGCCTCGCGCTGGGCCTGCCCTATCTTTACCTCGGCTACTGGATCCGCGAGAGCCCGAAGATGGCGTACAAGTCGCGCTTCGTGCCGATCGAAGGTTTCGTCGATGGCGCCTGGCGCCGGTTTGCGCCCAAAGACATGGAATGAGGGTTTAGTGCTGTACTCGCTAGCACGCCCCTTCCTATTCGCCCTAGATCCCGAAACCGCTCATAAGGTCGCGCTTCAGTTTTCCGGCTTGGCCGGGCTATTCACGCCGCGCCCGCCGCCCTGCCCCGTCAAGGCGATGGGCATCGAGTTTCCGAACCCCGTCGGCCTTGCCGCGGGCCTCGACAAGCAGGCCGAACACGTGGCCGCGCTGTCTGCCATGGGATTCGGTTTCCTCGAGCTGGGCGGCGTAACGCCGCGGCCGCAGCCGGGCAATCCGCCGCCCCGCCTGTTTCGCATCCCCGAAGCGCGCGCCCTCATCAACCGGTTTGGCTTGAACAGCGTCGGGGTCGAGGCTTTCGTTGCGAATCTTTCCCGCTTCAGAAAATCCTGTGTCGTGGGTGTGAACATCGGCAAAAACAAAGCTACGCCGAACGAAAACGCCGCAGACGACTACGTCCAATGCCTGGCAGCGCTGTATCCGCACGTGGACTACATATCGCTAAACGTGTCCTCCCCGAACACCGCAGGACTGCGTGATCTGCAGGACGCTGACACCCTCGCTGCATTGCTCTTGAAGGTAAGGAACGAACGTGAAAAACTGCGCGAAAAACACGGCCGCCACGTGGCGCTCGCGCTCAAGATCGCGCCCGACCTGGAGGACGCCGCCATCCGCTCCATCGCCGACATCGTGCGGCGCGAGGGCATGGATGGCGTCATCGCCACCAACACCACCGTGGCGCGCGCGGACGTCGAGCAATACCCGAACGGCGTCCAGACGGGCGGGCTCTCGGGCGCGCCTTTGCGCGAACGCGCCACGCGCGTCATACGCACGCTTGCCACAGCGCTCGCGGGCGAGATCCCGATCATCGGCGTGGGCGGCATCCTTTCCGGCGCAGACGCAATCGAGAAACTCGATGCCGGGGCGACGCTGGTGCAGGTCTACACGGGACTGATCTACCGCGGCCCGGAACTGGTCACGGAATGCATCGAATCAATCCGCGCTGCGCACAGGCCCGCGCACTGGCCCCGCATGTGAAGAGAACCGCAGTCGCTCTCGTCGACGAAGCGCGCTGCATCGGCTGCACGCGCTGCATCGACGCCTGCCCGGTGGACGCGATCGCGGGCGCGCAAGGGTTCATGCACACTGTGATCGCGGCATACTGCACCGGCTGCGAACTGTGCCTGCCGCCCTGCCCCGTGGACTGCATCGACCTCGTCGCCCCGCCCGGGCCCTGGACCTCGACGGATGCGAGCGCGGCGAAGGCGCGTGCACGGCGACGCAAGAAGCGAGCGCTTGAACTTTATGCGCCGAAAGTGATGCAACCGGGGGGCCGCAAAGCCTTGATCGCCTCCGCCCTGAAACGCGCGGCCGACAAAAAAGCCCGATGAACCCGCAAAAGCGCCGCGAGATTTTCGAGCGCTTGCGCGCGGCGAACCCGCACCCGAAGACCGAGCTCGTTTACCGCACCCCGTTCGAACTGCTGGTGGCGGTGGTGCTCTCGGCCCAGGCCACCGACAAGTCCGTCAACCTGGCCACGGCGAAACTCTTTCCTGTTGCGAACACTGCCGACGATATTTGCAAAATGGGAGAAGAAAAACTGACCAGTTCCATCAAGACCATTGGCCTTTTTCGCACTAAAGCGAAGAACGTAATCGGACTTTCAAAAATCATTCTCGAAGAGCATGGCGGCGAAGTCCCCCGGACCCGAGAACAGCTGGAGAGCCTCCCTGGTGTCGGGCGCAAGACCGCGAACGTCGTCCTCAATACCGCTTTCGGCGAGCCGACCATGGCGGTGGACACGCACATCTTCCGCGTCGCCAACCGCACCGGCCTCGGCCCCGGCAAGGACCCGCTCGACGTCGAGCACAAGCTGCTCAAATTCACGCCGTCCGAGTTCCTGATGCACGCGCACCACTGGTTGATCCTGCACGGGCGCTACACCTGCGTGGCGCGGAAGCCGAAGTGTCCGGAATGCCTGATCAGGGAATTGTGCGACTACAGGAACAAAACGAAGTAATGGCCTAGCCGACGAGCGGATTGGTCACCGGGAAGCCAGGGAAGGAATTGAAATCCCGATCGGCCGACCAGAGTTGCCGTACGCCGTGCTGCGCGCAGAGCGCGGCAATCCGGGCATCGTGAACCTTCGACCCGGTTACGTTGTCTCGTACGCCAAATCCCGCAAGCGGTCCCATCCCAGGCGTCTGGCTTCGGCGCTCAGCCCCTTGCCCTTGAATGAGGCTTTCCGCAGGCGAAATCGGTGCGCGCGCTTGCGCTGATCTACCGCGTGCCGCAATCCGAATCGCGGGCCGGAAACCGGCAAGATCCGGCCGGTGCTGATCCTTCAGGCGGACTTCCTGCTCGCCGCGGGCGAACCGACGGTCATCGTTCTTCCCTTGACCAGCCAGGTCCGCAAGTCAAAGGAACCGCTTCACGTCACGATCCTCGCGCGGGATCGCCTGCGCGAGACCTGTCAGATCATGCCGGAACAACCACGCGCTCTCGATCGCCAGCGCCTGCTAGACGGACCGCTCACGCGGCTCACGCGGGACGAAATGTCCGCCGTCGAGCGGAGTTTCAAGGTGGTTGCGGGACTTACCTAGGATTCAGGCCTACCGCTGAAAGTGCAGGCTCGACTTCTGGCTCGAGAACCACGCCGCCAGGTCTTCGATGTCCTTCTTCTTCAGCGGCTCGGCGAAGACCTTCATGATCGGGTTGGCACGCTTGCCCGACTTGTAATCGGACAGCGCCCTGACGAGATAGTCGTCGTACTGCCCGGCGAGGATCGGATTCTCCGGCCCGACGGGTTTCGCCCCGTCCACGCCGTGGCAGGCCGCGCAGACCTTCTCCGAAATCGCCTTGCCGTTGGCCGCATTGCCGCCGGCCTGCGCGGTGCCGCACAGCGCCAGGGCCGCTAAAGCCGTGAGGATCGTTTTCATCAGTGCCCCGCCGCGTAGTAGGCCGCGAGATCCGCGATGTCCTTGTCGCTCAGGCTGGCGGCGATGCCGCGCATCGACGGATGGAGGCGCTGGCCGGCCTTGTAGGCGTTCAGCGCATTCGCCAGGTAGGCGGCCGACTGCCCGCCCAGCTTGGGCACGTGGTAGACCAGGGGATACGCGGTCTTGTAGCCGGGGATGCCGTGGCAGCCCTCGCACATCGCGATTTTCTTGCGCGCTTCCTTGGCATCGCCCACGGGTGCCGCCTGCTGGGCGAACGCGGGGGTGGCCAGCGATATTGCGGCGGCAAACAGAAATGGGCGGATGGTCATTGTCGTCGTCGGGATTCGAAAAGACCGGGCGATTATAATGCGATTTTGGCAAAGGGATATGCGATGCGCTTCTCCGGCTCAGCAGACTACGTCTCCACCGAGGACCTCACGCTGGCGGTAAACGCGGCGATCACGCTGCAGCGCCCGCTGCTGGTCAAGGGCGA
>JANNXB010000494.1:0-1806 GCA_031409355.1 Betaproteobacteria bacterium
CGTGCACGCGGAGTGCAACGTGGTGGGCGTGCACCTGTTCACCTTCGGCGGCGTGAATGCATCGGCCGCCTGGATGAATCGCTACATCGCGTCGCTCGGCAACCCCGCCTAGCGCGTCGGTTTGCCCCCTCGCAAGATAAAATCCTGCCTGGAGAAAATTTCCATGCGCTTGCATACGCAGCTGCGCTACGCGCTGGCAGAAGTTGAAATCGAGAAACGCGCCGACGGCGCGACGATCCTGCGCTCGCCGCAGCCGCTCAAGCCTTACGCGCGCGCTGTGGGCGACTGGCTGCTGCACTGGTACGAGCACGCGCCGGACCGCACCTTCATCGCCGAGCGCAAGGGAGAAGGCTGGCGGCGGGTGAGCTACCGCGACACGCTGTCGGATGCGCGGCGCATCGGCCAGGCGCTGCTAAATCTGGGATTGAACGCCGAGAACCCGGTCGCGATCCTTTCGGACAACAGCGTAGACCATGCGCTGCTCGCGCTGGGGGCGATGCATGTCGGCATCCCGGTGGCGCCGATCTCGCCAGCCTATTCGCTCATGTCGAAGGATTTCGCGAAGCTCAAGTACATCTTCGAGCTGCTCAAGCCGGGCCTGGTGTTCGCCGCCGAGCCGGAGAAGTTCGCGCCCGCGCTCGCGGCCGTCGGCGCCACCTCGACGTCCGTGGCGACGCTGCTGGAAGCCAACCCGGGCTCGAACCTGGAAGTGGCGTTCTCCCGCCTCAAGCCGGACACGGTGGCGAAGATCCTCTTCACGTCGGGATCGACGGGAATGCCCAAGGGCGTGATCAACACGCACCGCATGCTCTGCGCCAACCAGCAGATGCTGGCGCAGGTCTGGCCGTTCCTCGAGGACAAGGTGCAGACCATCGTCGACTGGCTGCCCTGGAACCACACCTTCGGCGGTAACTTCTGCTTCAACGTGATCCTCAGGAACGGCGGCACGCTCTACATCGACAACGGCAAGCCGGCCCCGGGCCTGGCCGAACTCACGGCGAAGAACCTGCGCGAGATCTCGCCGACCATGTACTTCAACGTGCCGCGCGGCTTCGACCTGCTGATGCCGATGCTGGAGAACGACGCCGACTTGCGCCGCAATTTCTTCCGCGAACTGGACATGGTGTTCTATGCCGGCGCCGCGCTGCCGCAGAACCTCTGGGAGCGGCTTGAGAAGCTGGCCGTTGCCGAAAAGGGCGGCGCGCTATCGATGATTTCCTCCTGGGGCTCGACCGAGACCGCCCCCTCCGCGGCCGCAGTGCACTACCCGATCGAGCGCGCCGGCGTCATCGGACTGCCGAACCCCGGCTGCGAACTCAAGCTGGTGCCCGCCGCCGGCAAGCTGGAAGTGCGCGTCAAGGGTCCGAATGTGACGCCAGGCTATTTCCGCCGCGATGACCTGACCAAGGCGGCGTTCGACGAGGAAGGTTACTACTGCATCGGCGACGCGATGAAGTTCGCCGACCCCGCGATGCCCGAAAAAGGCCTGGTGTTCGACGGCCGCGTCGCCGAGGACTTCAAGCTCACCACCGGGACCTGGGTGCACGTTGGCGCGATACGCGTAAAGCTCATCGCGGCGGGCAACCCGCTGATCCAGGACGCGGTCATCACCGGCCACGACCGGGACGAGATTGGGGCGCTGGTGTTCCTGAGTCCCGCGGCGAAGGACGTCGACGTCCGGGTAAAGTTATCCCAGGCGCTGAAAGATCTGTCCAAGGAAGGCGGAAGCTCGACCCATCCTACCCGCCTGCTCGTGATGTCCGAGCCGCCGCAGATCGACGGCAACGAAATCACCGACAAGGGCTA
>JANNXB010000495.1:0-5046 GCA_031409355.1 Betaproteobacteria bacterium
GCGCGCGGGCCGCCTCGGTCCCTGGGAGCCGCAGGTGCAGGTCGCCATGATCGATATCGGCATGGCGACTTGGCCGCTGCTCGCGCGGGCCGGCAGGATTCGGGTGCTTGAAGCCCTGGAGCGCGCGCTGCCGCGCCAGGAACCGGAGGTGCGCCGCATTGCGGCCGTCCACGGGACGCTGCCGCAGGCTTGCGCCGCCGTAGCGGCCGGATTGCCGCGGCTAAGCGCCCTATGCCTCAGAAAGTGACATAACTCCTTGCAGGCGCTTGGTTTTGTGGTCCAATTCAGGACATGCAGACAAGGAATCTCCACTCGTGACGAAGGCCGCCCGCTGGGCCGGGTTGCTGATTGGTTTGATTTTCGGCGCACTGTCGTTGGCGCAGGCGCCGGCGCCTGCGAACCCGGCCGGGGTCGTGGTCGCCGATGTGACGGGGACGGTGCGCTACAGGATCGGGAACGGTGAACCGCAGGCGGTGGTCAAGGGCCAGACCATCCCCATCGGAGCCCGGATCGCCACAGGCCCCAAATCCACTGTGGTGCTGACATTTCCCGACGGCCAGATTGTCGCGATGGGCACCGCGAGCAGAATCATCCTTCGCGAATTCAACTACCTGCCGAACGCCATCGCCCAGAGTAAGGTGACCCTGAACGTGACCGACGGCAGCGTGCAGATCGTCATGGGAGCGATCGGGCAGCATGATCCCGGCCTGATTCAAATTCAGGTGGGCACCAAGACCACGGCGCAAACGCCCCACGTGCCGCGGGGTGGAGATCTTGGTCTGGTGATGTTGGGATCCGCGACGCTGGTGCAGGTAAACCAGGGCAAGGTCGCGCTAAATGTGGCGGGCCAATCATACGGCATGGCCACCGGCCAAGGCGCCGTCGTCCAGGCGGATGGAACTGTGCAACTGGGTGGCATCTCCCAGCTCGAAGCTCAGCCGGGCCGCACTTCCGATGACAAGGAAATGTTCGCGCATTTCCGGGAGACGCAACAGCTCAAGTTCCCCCATTCGTCCCAGCGGACCATGATCACGCTTTCAACGCCGCCCTACGATGAGAAGAGAGATCCGGATCTCGTAGCTGCGGCTACGGCGCTGGATGCGCTGCCGCCGGCCAACTCGACGTCGACCACCCCACCGACAGGCGGTGGCGGCGGCGGAATACCCTGCGCCGCCAGCTGCAATTAGACGCTGGCTGCAGGTAGCGCGCCCAGCGCGTGAAGCCCTACTTCGATCGCGCCTCGTTCTGGCTGCTCCTGGCGCTCATCGTGCTCGCGCCGATGCCGCTCGGCAGCAACCGCCCCTGGGCCTGGTCGATGCTCGAGATCGGTGTCTTCGCCGCGGGGCTCCTGTGGCTCGCGGGCTGGGCGCGGCGCGAATCGACGCCGGGTTCCGCGGCGCGCGCCGCGTGGCCGGCCTATGCCCTCCTCGCGCTCTGGCTGCTCTACCTCATGCTGCAGTGGATTCCGCTGCCGCCCGAGCTGGTGCGCGCGCTTTCGCCGCGCGCGGCCGAGCTGCACTCGGCGGCGGATTACCTGCGCGGCGCCGGACGCTTCATCACGCTGTCGCTCGACCCGCATGCGAGCTTCGTGTTCTGGCTAAAGCACTGCGCCTACGCGCTCGGCTTCGCCCTGACGCTGCTGCTGGTGCGTGGCCGCACACGGCTCGCCTGGCTGTGCGGCGCGATCGTCGCGGGCGGCCTGATCCAGGCCTTTTACGGCTCATTCATGCACCTGGCGCGCCTCAACGTCGAGGTCCTCGGCATGCCGATCCCGCACGCTTCCCAGGCGAGCGGCAGCTTCGTCAACCGCAACCACCTCGCCGGCCTGCTCGAGATGAGCCTGGCGGTGGGCATCGGCCTGATGGTGGCGCAGCTCGAAGACCGCCCGCGGCGCAGCTGGCGCGAGTTCCTGCACGACACGGCGAAACTGCTGCTCAGCGGCCGGGCGATGCTGCGCCTCGTGCTGGTGATCATGGTGGTGGCGCTGGTGATGACGCGCTCGCGCATGGGCAATACCGCGTTCTTTGCCAGCCTGCTGGTGGCCGGCGCCCTGGCGCTCGTGCTCTCGCGGCACGCGCCGCGCGGCACCGTGATCCTGATCACGAGCCTGATCGTCGTCGACATCGCATTGATCGGCACCTGGTTTGGCGTGGAGAAAACCGTGCAACGCATCACCGAGACCACGGTGCAGAACGTCGAGGAGCGGGTCGATCCGAGCGTGTATGCGGTGAAGATCTTCGACGACTATCCGCTGTTCGGTACCGGCGGCGGCACCTTCTATACCGCCTTTACCCGCTACCGGGGACAGGACATCCCCGATTACTACGACCACGTGCACAACGATTACGTGCAGTTCCTCACCGATACCGGGATCATCGGCGGCGCGCTGTTCGGGCTGCTGGTGCTGGCCTCGTTCGCCTGCGCCATCCTGGCCCAGGCGCGCCGCCGCGACCCCTTTCTGCGAGGCATTGCTTTCGGCGCGGTGATGGGCATCATCGCCATCGGCATCCACAGCACGGTGGATTTCAACCTGCAGATTCCCGCCAACGCCTTTATTTTCTTGATCCGGCTGGCGTTGGGGTGGATATCACTGCACCTCAATCGGGCGCCGGAGCGCCGCTGATCCAGCGCTGCAGGCGCAGGTGCCGGGCCGCGACCTCGGCAAGCGCCGGGTCGCCGGCATTCAGTGCCCAGGCACCCGCCGCATAGCGGCGCAGCAAATCGCGCAGTCGAACCGCGTGGTAAAGCGGTAGCCTCGGAGAATCCACCGGCACTCCATAGAGCAGGGCGAGTTCGGCGCGTGGCAGGAACGCCCGGCTCCACAGCAGCGCCGCTTTTTTCCGCAGGTTCTTCTCGGCGGAAACTGCGAGCAGATTTGGAGCGGTGACGAGACCCTCTGGAAGCGACGTGGCGCCGAGCAACTGCGTCATCGCGTCCGCCAGCATCCCGGGATCCAGCGCGTCTCCACCGAGTTCAGCGAGCACGGACGCGGGCACTGGCACGCCAAGGTAATCGTGCGCAAGTCGCAGCGCGGCGGAAATACCGCGCTTCCAGTAGTGGCGCGCGCCGTGTTCCGCAATCGCCGCCCAATCGAGCGTGGGGGTCGCCCGCACGATCTCGGCGATATCGCAGAGCGCGCGCAGGCTGAAAGAGAACGAGTGGTTGCAGGCGAGGTGCGCGCAGACATGCAGCAACAGGAATTCAGGCGACATTACCAGCGTTTCGGCATCGCCAAGCCGCGCAGCGACCGCGCTCTTCCAGACGTCCGGTAGCGGATCAGTAGGCTCGCCGTGCCGCTCATCAAGCATCCAGTGCACCTCGAGCCAGACGCCAAGCGTTGCGTGCTCAAGTCCGAGATTGCACTTGGTGTCGAGCATCGCCGCGGCCGCAGCCCCAAGCTCCTCGTCGTATCCATACTCGAGGCCGCGCAGCACCGCGATGCACCGCTCCACACGGTCGCGCGGCACCAGAATGTCGAGATCCGACATCGGCCGCAGGCTGATATCGCCGTAGACGAGTTCGGCCAGATGCAGGCCCTTCAGGGCGATCAGCGGGATGCCCGCCCCGCCGAGCGCCCGCGCGATGCGCCGGAACTCGCCGTAGTTGCGCAGGTTCAATAGGGCGGTAGCGCGGCGCTCCTCGTCGAGCTGGCTGGCGAGCGTTACCGGCATCGCCGTGAGCGCGCTTGTGCCCTGCAGCCGTCGCAACAGCAGCGGCGCTACTCCCTGGCGCAGCGCGAGCGCGACGACGGGGTCCCAATCGGCCGCAGCGATCCTGCCATCGCGCAAAACCGCGAGCAGCTGCCGCGCCGGGCTGCCGGGGGCGAGAGCGAGATCGACGTTAGCGGCCAGGCGCGGACCCGCTCAGGCCGGAACGAGCAGGCCCTGCGACATCAGGTCGGCCACCAAGCCGAGAAGGTCTTGCTCGACCGCATCGCGCGACACGTCGTACTCCTCCACAATGGCGTCGCAGACTTCGACGAGGGTCTTGCCCTCGGCCAGCAACTGCCACATCCGCGCGCCCACTGGATCAAGACCGAAATACGCACCCTTCGCGAGGTCGAGCATGACGGTCTCCTCGCCCACCTGCCGCGCGAGGACTTCCTGCGGAATGCGCACCCGGTCCGTGAGTTTCATGCGGTCACATCCTCTTCCTGAAGCTGCCGGACGATCGCCTGCCGCACGCGCGGCAGCTCCTCGAACCGCCGAGGGTAATCGAGCCGGAAGCAGCGCACGCGGCCGGCGAGCGTTGCCACCCGGTCGAAATGCGACGCCAGCGCGGGTTTTTCTTCCGGATCGAGCAGGAACGAATGCTTCACCCATTCCACCAGCGCCTGCGCGGCGCTCAATGGCGCCAATGTCACCTCCGCTGCGCCGCCCTCGCCGAGGAAGAACGCCCGCCTGAGCGGTCGCGCCTGCGCGCAGAACGCGAGACCGGTGCCCGCGAGGAGCCGCGCCTTGGCCGTGTACGCGAGCGGTGGTGCGGTCTTGGTCTCGGGGCCGATCAGTGCTTCCTGGCTGTCCTGCCAGAGTCGGAGGGAGGGATGGCTCGGCAGGATGCGGAAGCCCTTGCCGGCGGGTTCTACGACCAATCCGTCATCGGTCAGGAATCGGGAGCCGGCGGCGGCAAAGCTCGCCGCGATTGTGGACTTGCCCCGGCCCGATTCGCCGAGGAAGGCGACTGCGCCGCCCTCGACCTCGACCGCGCTGGCGTGGAAAACCAGCTTGCCCTGCTTGCTCAACACGAGCGGCAGCACCTGGTTCAGGTAGAGATGGTCGCATGTGTCCTTCGGGACACCGGGCGCCGGATGGCAGGCGACCGCCAGCGCGCCGCCGGCGACCTCGAAATCCGCTAGGTCCGGAAAGCGCAGGAGATAGCCGTCGCCGGTGCGGAAAAACTGAGTCCACACGGTCCCGTCGGGAAACGCCCATTCGTGAAACGGCGCCCCGGCAACCGGTTCCGGCATGCGCATTTCCAGCAGCGTGTAATCGGCCACTAGCGCGTGTCCCTGGCGAGCACGGCTACGATCACGCCCGCCGCGGGTTC
>JANNXB010000496.1:0-6861 GCA_031409355.1 Betaproteobacteria bacterium
CCGGACGCTGGCCTCGCTGCCGAAAAAGCCGGCGGTGATCGGCGTGACCTACGAGTTGGCCCGCATGGATACGATCCATCCGCAAAGCTGGGACATTCCCGCAGACTGGATCGTGACCGAGCGCGGCGTCTATCGCCGCGATGTGAACAAGCTGGTTTTTCTCGGCTTGCCGCTTGCGGGCGAGCCCAGCGAATTCGCGTCCCCGGTCTGCTATGCCAACGAGGTCGCGCCCGGCTATTTCGGCGAAGCGAAGGATTAGATGGAACTTCGCCCGTATGCCGCGGCAGACGAAGCCGCAGTGGTGGAACTCTGGGAACGCTGCGAACTCACGCGCACGTGGAACGATCCGCGCAAGGACATCCAGCGCAAGCTGACGACCCAGCCCGAGCTTTTTCTCGTCGGTGAAGCGGGAGGCAAGATCATCGGCACGGTCATGGCGGGCTATGACGGGCACCGCGGCTGGGTGAACTACCTCGCGGTCGCCCCCGAACATCGCACCAAGGGCTACGGCCGCCTGCTCATGCATCATGTCGAAGAGCGCCTCGTCGCAATGGGTTGTCCGAAATTGAATCTCCAGGTCCGCGCGACGAACCAGGCTGTGCTCGAGTTCTACCGCAAGCTCGGTTACTCCGTCGAAGAGCGGGTCAGCCTGGGCAAGCGCCTGATCCCGGATGTCTGACGGGCGCGCGCTCCACCTCCTTAATACGGTCTTCGGCTATCCGGCTTTCCGCGGCGCGCAGGAAGAGATCGTGGGTCACCTTGCGGCCGGCGGCGATGCCCTGGTGCTGATGCCGACGGGCGGCGGCAAGTCGCTGTGCTACCAGCTGCCGGCCCTGTTGCGGCCGGGTACCGCGCTGGTGGTCTCGCCGCTGATCGCGCTGATGCAGGACCAGGTGGCGGCGCTCAGGCAATTGGGCATCAAAGCGGCGTTCCTGAATTCCACGCTGGATGGAAGAGAAGCGAACGCAGTTGAGCGCGCCCTGCGGTCCGGCGAGCTGGACCTGCTCTACGTCGCGCCGGAGCGGCTGACGATGCCGCGCATGCTCGAGCTGCTCGCCGAATCGCGGATCGCGCTGTTCGCCATCGACGAGGCGCACTGCGTGTCGCAGTGGGGCCACGACTTTCGCCCGGAATACCTGCAGCTGTCGCTGCTGCACGAGCGCTTCCCCGCGGTGCCGCGCATCGCGCTCACCGCCACCGCCGATCCGCAGACGCGCGACGAGATTGTTCGCCGACTGCAGTTGGAAAACGCACGCGTTTTCCTCTCGAGCTTCGACCGGCCGAACATCCGCTACACCATCGTCGACAAGCAGGATGCCCGCGCGCAGCTGCTGCGCTTCATCCGCGACGAGCATCCGGACGAAGCCGGCATCGTGTACTGCCTGTCGCGCAAGAAGGTCGACGAAACCGCCGCCTGGCTGGCCGCACAGGGACTGCGCGCCCTGCCCTACCACGCCGGCATGGAATCGGCGGAGCGCGCCGCGCACCAGGAACGCTTCCAGCGCGAGGACGGCATCATCATGGTCGCGACGATCGCCTTCGGCATGGGCATCGACAAGCCCGATGTGCGCTTCGTGGCGCATCTCGACCTGCCCAAGAGCATCGAAGGCTATTACCAGGAGACCGGCCGCGCCGGGCGCGATGGCCTGCCGGCCGACGCATGGATGGCCTACGGACTGGGCGACGTCGTGCAGCTGCGCCGCATGATGGAGCAATCCGAGGGCAGCGAGGAATTCCGGCGCATCTCCTTCGCGAAGCTCGATGCGCTGCTCGGCCTGTGCGAGACCGCGGGCTGCCGCCGCGTGCGCCTGCTCGAGTACTTCGCCGAATCGAGCGCGCCCTGCGGCAACTGCGACACCTGCCTCGCGCCGCCGCAGACCTGGGATGCGACCGACGCAGCGCGCAAGGCGCTGTCGTGCATCTACCGCACCGGCCAACGTTTCGGCGCGGTGCACCTGATCGATGTCCTGCGCGGCCGCGCCACCGAGCGCATGTCGCAATGGAACCACGACCAGCTAAGCGTGTTCGGCGCCGGCGCCGACCTGGACGAGGCGACCTGGCGCACGGTCTTCCGCCAGCTGGTGGCGCTGGGTTATGCGCAGCCCGACCATGACGCCTACGGTGGACTGCGCCTGACGGAATCGGCCCGTGCCGTGCTCAAGGGCGAGCAGACCGTCCAGATGCGCCGCGCCACGCCCCGCAAGGGAAAAGCGCCGAGGCAGCGGACGGCAGCGAGCGCAGCTGAGCTGCAGAACGTGGACGCAGACCTGCTATCGCGCCTCAAGGCCTGGCGCAGCGCGCAGGCGCGCGCGCAGTCAGTGCCGCCCTATGTCGTTTTCCACGACAGCACGCTCGCAGCGATCGCCTCACTGCAACCTCGGGACATGGACGCGTTGTCCACCATCACCGGCATCGGCGCGAAGAAGCTGGAGCGCTACGGCCCGGCGGTACTCGAACTGCTGCACGGCTGAGCGCCGGGACGCCAGCGGTCATGGCAGAAAAAGAACGCCAGTATCCAGTGGACGTTCGCGTTGTCGGTACGTATGCTGTATTTCAAGTAGCCAGCCTCGACGAAGCAGGATGCCGGTTTTAACGGTTTGTTAGTACCGGACTTTCATACAGAATATTTCCACAAATGCCAGAAAAAAAACAGGTTCCGGCCCGCCATGGTCGCCAGGATAGGGCGCACTCGGCCATGGTACGCAGCATAACCGTCGCCCGACATTAAGTTAGAGCCCAGCAAACTCAGCCTTGCCGTAGCTGCAATATGTAGCTACAATATCAAATGTTCACCTGGGACGACGCCAAGCGAAAGGAGAACCTTGAAAAACACGGTATCGACTTCGCGGACGCCGAGAAAATCTTCGCTGGCTACACCGCATCGGCTGAAGACACCCGTGAACGTTATGGTGAACAGCGATTCCTTACGCTGGGGCTGCTACACGGAGAAGTTGTTTCCGTAGCGCATACTCCGCGCAAGGATGACGATCACATCATCTCAATTCGCAAGGCGACAAAACATGAAACAAACTTCTACTTCTCACAAGTCTCGGACTGACGTCAAGCGCCTGAAGTCGATGAAGGACTCTGCAATCGTCATCGACAGGGATGCCCCCGCGTGGACCCCCGAGATGTTTGCTCGCGCGATTGTCCGAAAAGGTCTCAAGCTGACGCGGACCAAATCCCTGCTGTCGCTGCGCGTGGACTCGGATGTCTTAGCGTGGTTCCGGGCTCAGGGTCGCGGCTATCAGTCGCGTATGAACGCTTTGCTCAGGGCCTTCATGAAGGCCCATAAGTGAGCGGTCGATGGCCGGGCTCTAACCGCGTGGTCGAGAGCGACGCGCGGCGAGTGCGGCCGCGCACGCCTCACCACGGACGTTCGGCCTCTTGGCATGCGGTTGTGGCAGGATTGCGAAAAGCATGGAGGTCTGAGCGATGTCCACGGCAAAGGAAGAACTTACCCGCCTGATTCAGGGTCAGCCCGACGACAGCTCGCGCGAGGAAATTGTGCGCGAGCTTGCCTTTCATGTCATGGTTGAGCGCGGGCTCGCCGACTCGGACGCGAAGCGCACGATCTCGAACGATGAGATGGCGCATCGTATCCGATCATGGCAGAAATAAAGTGAGCCGAGGAAGCGCAGCGTTGGCTCGCTGACATTTTTGAGTACATCGCAGCGGACAATCCTGGCGCTGCGGGCCGAACGGTTCAGGGTATCTACGAGCGGGCGCAGGTGCTTACGAATTTTCCTGAGATCGGACAGCGCTATCTTGCGTCCTCTCGCAATGTCCGAATACTGCTCTATGGGCATTACCGGATTGCCTACCTCGTAAAAGGCGACGGAAACGTCGACGTCCTCGGTGTTTTCCATGGCTCGCTCGACATCACGCGCTACCAGCTTTGAATGACACATAAGCTGGCAGTGGTGCGGACGGGCGCGAGCCACCGCGCACGATTCAATCGTTCTGCCGCCCGCCGCACACTTCCACTTTGAGGCTGTACAAAAAGTCCTGAAACGTATTCTCGGTTGTTGTCGTCAATCGTCAATCGAATGAAACGACTTGAAGGGGAAACAAGTCAGCGTTTTCGCGCCAGCGTCAATCCGTCGCCGATCGGTACCATGGAAATATCAACGCGCCGGTCGCCGCGCAGTTTCCGGTTGAAGGCGCGGATCGCACGCGTGTCCGCCGTCCGGTCCCGGCGGTCGATCACCCTGCCATACCAGAGCGTGTTGTCAACGGCAATCAAGCCGCCGCGCCGCACGATCTTCAGACAGCGCTCGTAGTAGTTCTGGTAGTTGGTCTTGTCGGCGTCGATGAAGGCGAAATCGAAACTGCCTTTGAGCGTTCGCAACGTTGCCAGCGCCGGGCCAATCCGAAGATCGATCTTGTGCCTTACGCCCGCCTTTTTCCAGAAGGACTGCGCTACCGACGTCCATTCCTCGCTGATGTCGCAGCAGACGATCTTCCCGCTCGCTGGCAGCGCAAGCGCCATGGCGAGCGAGCTGTAGCCGGTAAAGGTGCCGATTTCGATGCAGCGCCCGGCCCCGAGCAGGCGCACCAGCAATTGCATGAACTGGCCCTGCTCCGGGGTGATCTGCATGCCGGCGCCCGGTATCCTCAGCGTCGCGGCGCGCAAGGCACGTTGCACTGGCAATTCGCGCAGCGAGTTGCCGACCAGGTAGGCGTGCAGCGCATCGGAGAGTTGCAGGGTCTTGGCGGTCATGGCACCCAGTCTAACCGCGCCCAAGCCTGCGCCAGACGCCAGCCGCGAGCCGGCGAGCCCGCATGCGTACGCGCGTCGCGAGGCTTTGGCCGGCATGCGGATCGAGCTGAAGTGCGTTGAAGGCCTGCCGGATCGCGCGCAATTCGCCATCGTGCAGCACCAGCGTTGCGGCTGCGGCGTTGCTCAGTGCCTGTTCGCTCGTGCTCGCGCCCGCAATTACCGCGGTCAGCCCCGGCTGGGCGAGCAGAAAGGCGAGTGCGACCTGTGCCACGGTGGCATTCCGCGCCTCTGCCACGGGCGCGAGCGCTCCGCCGATTGCGCTCGAGAGGCGCGCAAGGTTGTCCGGATGGAACAGCGGATTGTGACGGCGCAGGTCCGTCGCCGCGAACCTTTCGATGCGCACGCCGCCGGCGAGCAGGCCCTGTGCAAGCGGCGAATAGGCGAGCACGCCGATGCGCTCCGCGCGCGCGAACGGCAGCACCTCGGCCTCGGTCCAGCGCTGGAGCAGGCTGTAGTGCACCTGGTTGCTCGCCAGAGGGATCGAGCCAAGGGCGCGTTGCGCTTCGCCCATCTGCGCCGCGCTGTAGTTGCTGACCCCGATCGCGCGCAGTTTGCCTGCGCGCAGCAGATCGACCAGCGCGCCCATGGTGTCCGCGATTGGCGTGTCAGGGTCAGGGTGATGCACCTGGACCAAGTCGAGAACCTCCACGCCAAGGCGCCGCAGGCTGCGCTCGACTTCAAGGCGGATCGAACCCGGACGGCTGTTGCGCCGCACGGCCTGCTCGCGACCCTGCGCGTCGCGGAACCGATACAGCAGGTGACCGAGCGGATCATCCCAGCGCAGGCCGACCTTGGTCAGGATCTGCACCCGCTCGCGCCGGCCGGCGAGGGCACGGCCAAGCAGTTCCTCCGCGCGGCCATATTCATACAGCGGCGCGGTATCGATCGTAGTTATCCCCGCATCGATCGCCGCCTGGATGGTCCCGATCCGCTGCTTCGAATCATGGCCAGCACTGGCGAGCGCCATGGCGCCGAATATCACGCGCGAGACGCGCAACTCGGAGCGTCCCAGACCGCAATACACCATATCAACCCAGGAACAGGCGGTAGCCCGGATTGCGCGTCTCGTCAGCGTGCGGGTAGCCGAGCTTGCCAAGGAAGCGGCGGAACTCCGCCAGGTCGCCTTTGGGCACCTGCATTCCCACCAGAATCGAACCGTAGTCGGCGCCGAAGTTGCGGTAGTTGAACAGGCTGATGTTCCAGCCCGGGTTCATCCCGGAGAGGAATTTCATCAGTGCGCCGCGCCGCTCCGGAAACTCGAAGCGGTAGAGAAGTTCATTGACTCCACCTTTCTTTCGCGGCAAATGGCCGCCGATCATGTGGCGCATGTGGCCCTTGGCGACTTCGTCGTCCGACAGGTCGAGGGTGCTGAACCCGCCGCGTCGGAGGCTCTTGACGATGCGCGCGGTTTCGTCGCGATCGTGCACCGTGACGCCGACGAAGATGTGCGCCTCGCGCGGATCCGACATGCGGTAGTTGAACTCGGTGATGTTGCGCCCGCCCAGCGCGCGGCAGAACTTGCGGAAACTGCCGCGCTTCTCAGGCAGCGTCACCGCCAGCACCGCCTCGCGGTGCTCGCCAACCTCGGCGCGTTCGGCGACGAAGCGCAGGCGGTCGAAATTCGCGTTGGCGCCGCAGGCCACGGCGACGAGCGTCTTGCCGCGGGTCCCGTGGCGCGCCACCCATGCCTTGGCACCCGCGACCGCGAGCGCGCCCGAGGGCTCGAGCACCACGCGCGTCTCCTCGAACACGTCCTTGATCGCGGCGCACATTTCATCGGTGTCCACCACCACCATCTCGTCGACGAGTTTCTTCGCCAGGCGAAAGGTTTCCTTGCCGACCTGCTTCACCGCGACCGCATCGGCGAACAGGCCCACGTGGTCGAGCACCACCCGCCGTCCCGCCTTGAGCGAGCGCGTCATGGCGTCCGCGTCCACCGGCTCGACGCCGATCACGCGCACCGAGGGACGCAGGCGCTTGATGTACGAGGCGATGCCGGCGATCAGGCCGCCGCCGCCCACGGCGACGAACACCGCGTGGATCGGGCGATCGGCCTGGCGCAGGATTTCCATGCCGAT
>JANNXB010000497.1:0-7263 GCA_031409355.1 Betaproteobacteria bacterium
TCCCCGGCCAGGCGGCGAAGCGGCGCGCGTGGCGCTGGTTGTCGCCCTGCACTTCCTGCAGGAAGACCAGGTCGGGCTTCAGGGCGTTCAGGCCTTCGCGCAGCTCATGGATCACCATGCGGCGGTTGAAGGTCGACAGGCCCTTGTGGATATTCAGCGTGACGACTCGCAGTTTCGTGCTCATCTTAGGTCGAACACGAAGCGTTTCTCGAACAGGTCGGTGTCGTCGAAGTGCCGCCGCCCGACGAATGCGGTGGCGTGCCGGCCCCACTGGCGCATCGCGCCCGCCGAGGCGATCCCCATCGGCCAGAACAGGAAGCGCTCCGCGCGCTGCGTCCCGGGCACCAGGCCATCCGCGCCGAACGCGCTGGCGCGCCCTCCCGAGTAGTTCTGCAGCGAGCGCAGTTCGCCGTAGGGCCTGAGTTCGTAGCGCACCAGGCTGTCGGTGCCGCGCACCACCGCGACGCCTTCTATGTAGTGCGTGCCGCTGGCGAGCCGGACCAGCGGCCGCTCGCCATCCCCGATGCGCGGCAGCGACTTCGGCGAGAACATCCACTCGTCGAGGCCGCCCGGGGCCGGGCGCGCCGTGGCGCGTGGCGTCGGAAAGAACTGGTGGTAGCAGCCGCAGGGATGGATCGCGTCGTAGGCCAGCGGCTCGCCGTCGGGCGCGAGGGTCACGCGCCAGGTGATGCCATCGAGCTTTCCGGCCAGGGGATCGCCGCCGGATTGCGCCGGCCGCTCCGGAAACCAGAGCGTGTAGACAAGCTGGAGAAGCACGCGATCCCCGTAGCGTGTCCACGCCGGATGTCCGTATACCGCGAGCTGCGCGCCGTCCACCGTGGGCGAATCCGCGCCGCGCAGCCAGCGCAGCGCGCCGAAGCGGTCGTAATCTCCCTTCACCTCGATCTCGAAACTGGGCGCGTATGCCGCAAGCAGCGCCTGCAGGTCGTCATCGGCGGGCTCGGGTATCGCGAGCGCGTTCTCGGCCGAGCGCGCCAGCAGGCGCGCCGCCTGCGCTCGCGTAAGCGGGGCGCCGGGCTCGGGCGCGTACCTGAGAAGGCGCAGCGCGCCGGGATCCTCCACGACCGCAGGCGAGCGCCGAAACGCTGCGCGCGTCTCTTCCTCCTGGCGCCGCACGCCCTCGGCGAAGGGAATTCGCGTGAGCCAGTACAGGCCGAGGATCCGGCTCGCGAGCCGGTAGTCATCGGGCACCTCCGCGCGCTCAAGCAACACCCGGCGCAATTCAGGCTTGGCAAAGTCGATCTCGCGTAGCAGCCGGCCGCAGTCGCGCGTGCGCCGCATCGCGGCGGCCACATCCGAACCCGCATCCGGCACGGCCGGCAGGTTCACGATTTCATAGCGCCGCGCCTCCCGGTCGAGCGCGAGCATGCGCTCGGCAAGCGCCTGCATTGCCTGTTCATTCGCCTGCGCCGCCGGCCGCAGCGCAGCGAGCAGCCGGCTGACGCGCAGGTAGGGGAAACCGGGCACGGCCGCATCCTGCGCATCGCGCACGCCCGCCGCCGCGACGCGTTCGTCGAGCGCGCGGTACCACTCGGCGCATTCGCGAATTTGCGGGGCTGCAGACGCCAGATGGGCGGAGAACGGCGCCTCCAGCGTGGCGCAGCCCGCGACGAGCGTGGCGCACAACGCAATGGCCAGGCCGCGTGCAGTCATTGCTTCTTCTCTGCTTCGCGCGCGCGCCGGTCGATCTCCCGCACCATGCCGCGAAACTGGTCTTCGATGTTCGAGCGCATCACCAGCTCGCCAAGCAGCGGCGGCATGGAAAGCGCTTCGACGGTCCCGGTCCAGGTAAGCAGGAGCTTGCCCCCGCCCTGCGGCGTGATGCGGTAGGCGCCATCGAGCCGTTTCAGGTTGCCCTTGAGCATGCTCACGGCCAGTTCATACGGCGGACGTTCGGTGGAGGCAAGCGTGACTTCGATCGGAAACCTCAGGAACAGGAATCCCGCCTCGCCCGTCTGCTCGACAACCGCCACCGCGCCGTGCCTCTCGATGAGGCGGCTGCGGCGCATGCCGGGGATGAATTCGGCCAGCCGGCCGTAGTCGGTGAGCGTCTGCCAGACGAGCTCCAGCGGCGCATCAAGGAGCGCCCTGCAGACCACTTCCAGAGCCTCGTCGCGCCGTGTTGCCTCGACCGAAACTTCTTCGGCGGAACGCGCCGGGCCCGCGCAACATATGAAGATCAGGCAGCCACAGGCCGACAGGCTCAAGCCGCGCATTCGCCCACCATGCTTATGGCATCCCGGTTCGACCACGAGAAGCATTTGGCCATCGCTTCGCGCCAGGGCAGCCACAGGCTGGCGACATGTTCCTCCGGCGCCAGCGCGACAGGCCTGCGTCCCGGCAGCTGGATGCTGAACAGGTGCTCGGTGTTGTGCGTCGTCCCCGGCATGAACCGGTGCCGCCACTGCGGAAAAATCTCGAAGGTATAGATGAAGTTCCAGCATTTAAGGTCCGTCGCGCCCGCTTCGATCCCTGTTTCCTCGCGCAGTTCCCGCCGCGCCGCCTCGGCCAGCGGTTCATCGGCGCGATCCAGAGATCCGGTCACCGATTGCCACAACCCCGGCCGCCCGGCGCGCTCCAGCAACAGCACGTCGCCGCTCGCGGTGTGAACGAGGACGAGCACTGAAACCGGCAGCTTCGGCATCACTTCCGCGATCTGTAGAGATCGGGCAGCTCGGCCGGACCGTCCAGGAACACGGCGAAGAACGGACGCCCGCGTTCCATCCAGTGCGCCGCCACGGATGCGAGAATGTCGAGCAGGATTCCGCGCTCGTCCGCCGGCAGGTCCGCGGCGCCCTCGAAGAGCAGAACATGGCCGCCGGCCTTGGACCACGACAGGTCTCCCAGGCAGTCCTCCAGCGCATCCCAGTTGGCGCCGAACCAGGCCGGGAACTGCAGCGCGTCCGCGATGCGCTGCATCAGCGCCGGCTTGTCTCCCGCCCCGGCAAGACGGATGCGCGAGACCCGCAGCGCACTGCCCCGCACAGCGTCGACGATCTCGTCCGTGCGCGAGACGCGGTACACGCCGGACTTGGAAGCGTCGCTCAATCGCTGCAAGAGCTTGCTCAGGGTCTACTCCAGGACGCGCTTGAAGCTGCGGTAGTGGTCGTCGGTGTAGTAAAGCGTACCATCCCGCCCGGCGACGATGCGGCGCGCGCCGCGCGTCCTTTCCCCCGGCGTTTTCACGGTGTATTCGCGGTACCAGCCGCGTTCGTGCGGCGGCAGGATTTTTTCGCGGTTGCCGAAGGCGACGCCGTCCCGCTGGTGCGGGAATGGTCCGCCCTTCTTGATCAGGGCAATGGTCTGGACGGCCTCCCTTGGCAGCTGCTTCTTCTCAATTACCCGTTCAGAAAAACCGAGGGCGCAGAGGGAAAAAACAACTGCCAGGAACCCGGTAAACAGCCTCACGGGCGTTGCGCTTCTATTCCGGCTTTCGCAGGCGGATGTGCAGCTCGCGCAACTGGCGCTCGGTCACCGGCGAGGGCGCGCCGGTGACGAGGTCCTGGCCGCGCTGGGTTTTGGGGAACGCGATCACGTCGCGGATCGCTTCGGCGCCGGCCATCAGTGTCACCAAGCGGTCGAAACCGAAGGCGATACCGCCGTGCGGCGGCGCGCCGTACTGAAGCGCCTGCAGCAGGAAGCCGAACTTCGCCTGCTGGTCCTCGGGCGATATCTTCAGCGCGCGGAACACCTTTTGCTGGACTTCCTGGCGGTGGATCCGCACCGAGCCGCCCGCGACTTCCCAGCCGTTGAGCACCAGGTCGTAGGCTTTGGCGTAGGCCTTCGCCTGGTCGGTCTCGATGAAGGCCTCGTGGCCGTCCTTGGGACCGGTGAACGGATGGTGGCGCGCCTTCCATTCCTTCGATTCGTCGTCGAATTCGAACATCGGGAAGTCCACCACCCACAGCGGACGCCAGCCTTTCTCGGCGAGGCCGCGGTCATGCCCGACCTTCTGCCGCAGCGCGCCCAGATGGGCGTTGCAGGCCTCGGCCTTGTCGGCGCCGAAGAAAATGAGGTCTCCGTCTTTCGCTTTTGTCCTGGAAAGCAGTTCATTCAAGACAGGCGCGGGGAAAAACTTGACGATGGGCGATTGCAATCCCTCGGCGCCTTTGGCGATTTCGTTCACCTTGATCCAGGCGAGACCTTTGGCGCCTAGGCCGCGCAGGTATTCCGTGTAGGCGTCGATCTCGCTGCGCGAAATTTTGGCGCCACCCGGGACGCACAATGCCGCCACCCGGCCGCCCGGAGAATTGGCGGGGCCGGAGAAGACCTTGAATTCGATGTCCTTCACGAGGTCGGTGATCTCGGTCAGCTTTAGCGCTATGCGCAGGTCCGGCTTGTCGACGCCGTAGTCGCGCATCGCGTCCTCGTACGTCATGACCTGGAAGGGCTCGGGCAGCGCCACGCCCAGCACCTCCTTGAACATATGGC
Organism: Betaproteobacteria bacterium; assembly: GCA_031409355.1. Classification (GTDB taxonomy): domain Bacteria; phylum Pseudomonadota; class Gammaproteobacteria; order Burkholderiales; family SG8-39; genus RBG-16-66-20. Next base: position 4,453 of record JANNXB010000497.1, read on the forward strand.
GCGTGAGCGCTTCCATCAGCGCGCGGATCGCGACTTCATCGAGGAACGAAGTCTCGATGTCGATCTGCGTGAACTCCGGCTGCCGGTCGGCGCGCAGGTCCTCGTCGCGGAAGCACTTCACGATCTGGTAGTAGCGGTCGAAGCCGGCGATCATCAGCATCTGCTTGAACAGCTGCGGGCTCTGCGGCAGCGCGTAGAACTGCCCGTCGTTGATGCGCGAGGGCACGAGGAACTCGCGCGCGCCTTCCGGCGTCGACTTGTAGAGCACCGGCGTTTCGATGTCGATGAAGCCGTGGCCGTCGAGGAAACCACGCGCCGCCTTCGCCGTGGCGTGCCGCAGGCGCAGGTTCTTCTGCATTACGTCCCGGCGCAGGTCAATGATGCGGTGCTCCAGGCGCACCGTCTCCGACAGATTCTCTTCGTCGAGCTGGAACGGCGGCGTCAGCGAAGGATTCAGGACCTCGACCTCATGCGCCAACACCTCGATCTCGCCGGAGCGCAGATTCGGATTGACAGTGCCCGCGGGCCGGGCGCGCACCATGCCGGTCACGCGCAGGACGAATTCGTTGCGCACGCCTTCGGCAATCTTGAAGGACTCCGCGCGGTCCGGATCGCAGACCACCTGCGCCAGGCCCTCACGATCGCGCAGGTCGATGAAAATCACGCCACCGTGGTCGCGGCGGCGGTGCGCCCAGCCGGCGAGCGTCACCTTCTGGCCGATCAGCTTGGCGTTCAATTCACCGCAGTAGTGGCTTCTCATGCTCATTTGCCGTTCACCTTGCCGTTCGGCGGCACCACGCCCATGGAAATGACGTACTTCAAGGCCTCGTCGACGCTCATGTCGAGCTCGATCACGTCCTTGCGCGCCACAACCACGAAGTAGCCGCCAGTCGGGTTGGGAGTGGTCGGCACGTAGACGCTGATGAAGTCGCCGTTCAGGTGGACGGCCAGGTCGCCGCCCGGCCGGCCGGTGAGGAACGCGATCGTCCACATGCCCTGGTGCGGCCACTGCACCAGGAGGGCCTTCCTGAACGCCTGGCCGCTGGAGGAAAACAGCGTGTCTGAGATCTGCTTGACGCTCGAATAGATGGAGTTGACCACCGGGATACGGTGCAGGATTTCGTGCCAAAGGTTGACCAGCTTCCCGCCGATCAGGTTGGTGGTCAGCAGCCCGGTGAGGAACACGATCACCAGCGTCATCACCGCACCCATGCCCGGCACGTGCAGCCCGAGCCAGTTCTCGGTGCGGAACTCCGGCGGCAGCAGGTGCAGGGTCTGGTCGAGCGCGTCGACGATGAACTTCAGCACCCACAGCGTGATGACCAGGGGGATCCAGATGAGGAGCCCGGTGATGAGGTATTTTTTCATGGCTTCAAAATAAAAAGCCCGGCGAAGTGCCGGGCCGGATGCATGGCCCCTTGGTGGTCAATTCGCAGTGCTGGCCGGGGTCTTCTTCTCCGGCTTGGATTCGGCTTTCGCTTCGGTCTTCGACTCAGTCTTGCTTTCGGCCTTGGCTTCAGCCTTGCCCTCCGACTTGCCCTCCGACTTGGCTTCCGACGTCGCCTCGGTCTTGCTTTCCTTCTTGGCCGTGCTCTTGAAATCGGTCGCGTACCAGCCCGACCCCTTGAGCTGGAAGCCTGCCGCGGTCAATTGCTTCTGGTATTTCTTCTTGCCGCAGGCCGGGCACTTCGTCAGCGGCGCCTCGGAGACCTTTTGCAGGTGGTCGTCCTGGTGGCCGCAAGCCGCGCAGCGGTATTCGTAGATGGGCATTCAAGTTCCTGAATTAGCTTGGATTATACCGCCAAGCCCGGGGCTCAAAACGGAATGTCGTCTTCCATGTCGTCGAACTTGCCCGCCGGCTTCTTCGCCGCGGCCGCCGCCGGCTTGCTTGCGCCCGCACCCTTCGGCGCCGATTCGCCGCCGGAATCGTCGCTCGGCGGCGCGCCCGCTCCGGAACGCGAACCGAGCATCTGCATGCGGTCGGCGCGGATTTCGGTGCTATAGCGGTCCTTGCCGGTTTCCTTGTCCTGGTACTTGCGCGTTTTCAGCGAGCCTTCGATGTAGACCTGGCTTCCCTTCTTCAGGTACTCGCCCATGATTTCGGCGAGCTTCCCGAACGCGCTGATGCGGTGCCACTCGGTGGCCTCCTTCTTCTCGCCGCTCGCCTTGTCCTTCCACGTTTCCGTGGTGGCGACGCTGATGTTGGTGACCGCTTCGCCGCTCGGCAGGTAGCGCGTCTCCGGATCGCGGCCCAGATTGCCGACGATGATGACCTTGTTTACGGATGCCATGGCTGTCCCCTTCGTTTATTGAGTACTGTATGAATATACAACGCCTGACCGCCCATCGGGTTGACGCCCGCATTCTCCGGGCCCGTCCTGCCCCGGCCAGCCGTCCGGGCAAGGCAGAGGTGGAGTAAGGCAGGGGCAAAAGGTTATAGTAGCGGGTTTCCCTCGCCAAAATCGCACTCGGAACACGCATTTGGGACACATACTTGGAACACATACGCATCCGCGGCGCCCGCACACATAATCTCAAGAACATCAACCTTGAGCTGCCGCGCGAAAAACTGGTAGTGATCACCGGGCTGTCCGGTTCGGGCAAGTCCTCGCTCGCCTTCGACACGCTCTATGCCGAAGGGCAGCGCCGCTACGTCGAATCCCTGTCGGCCTACGCGCGCCAGTTCCTGGAACTCATGGAGAAGCCGGACGTCGACCTGATCGAGGGCTTGTCGCCCGCGATTGCCATAGAGCAGAAGGCGGCAAGCCACAACCCGCGCTCGACGGTCGGCACCGTGACCGAGATCCACGA
>JANNXB010000498.1:0-6952 GCA_031409355.1 Betaproteobacteria bacterium
CGGGACCATTCCGCAAGCGAGCGCTCGATCATGGCTGGCGCCGAGCCGAAACAGTTTTCAGGATTGAACAGGGCTGCGATTTCCCCGGTATCGATGGCGGCGGCCGCGTGCGGATCGGCGCGCACGACGTCGATCAGGTTCTTTTCCTCGCGCACCGCGATTGCGCACAGTTTCTCGGTGAGCGCGTGCGCCGCCTGCTTGCCGAGCGTGCGCGACAGATGCAGCGAGACGCTTTCGGAGTAGACCAGGCCGCGCGAGCGCTCCAGGTTGGCGCGCATGGCCCGTTCATCGACCTGCAGGCCGCCGAGCACCTCGACCATCGCGGCAAGTCCGCTGCCGGCACCGCAGAGGATGTCGCGCAGCGTGAACCACTGGCCCTGCCACTGCCCGAGTCCGCGTTCGTGCTCTGGTGTGAGCTGCGCGAGCAGCGTGGCGGCAAGGCCGGGGGCGCGTTGCGCGGCTTCGAGCGCGGTCATGCAGCCCACCGGGTTGCGCTTGTGCGGCATGGCGGACGAACCGCCGCGACCTTCTCCCGCCGGCTCGGACGCCTCACCTACTTCGGGCTGCATCAGCAGCGAGACATCGCGCGCGATCTTGCCGGCGGTGCCGGTGAGGATCGCGGCTTCGGTTCCCAGGCGTGCGAAGCCATCGCGCGCGCTGTGCCAGGTCATCGACGGGCGCGCCAGGCGAAGTTCGTCGGCGAGCGCCTGCGCGATGGCATCGCCTTTGCCGGCATAGGCCGAGAGCGTGCCGCCCGCGCCGCCGAACTGCAGCACGCAGGCTTCACGCGCGGCATCCCTGAAATGCGCGTGCGAGCGCGCGAGCAGCGACAGCCATACGGCCGCTTTCCAGCCGAACGGCACCGGCACCGCGGGTTGTAGCAGGGTGCGGGCCACTGTCGGCGTGCGTGCATGCCGCTTTGCCAATGCGGCGGCAGCATCGCCCAATTGCCTGGAGAGAGCCAGCAGGCGCTCTAGCGCCGCGCCAAGGCACAGGACCACGGCGGTGTCGGTCACGTCCTGGCTGGTGGCGCCGAAGTGGACGTAGCGGGCCGCCTCCGGCGATACCGCGGCGACCTTTTCCGTGAGCTGCTTGACGAAGGGGATGGCAAGCGTGCTCGCGCGGCGCGCCGCGGGCGCGAGCGCTGCCGCATCGAATCGGGCGCCCGCCGCTACTTCAGAGATGGTCCTGGCGGCCGCTTCCGGCACGATGCCGGCGCGGGCGCAAGCGAGCGCCAGCGCGCCCTCGAAGCGCGCCATGGCGGCGAGCAGCTTGTCGTCGGAAAGCGCTTGCGCGCAGGCTTCGTCCCAGAACGCGTGCTGCAGCTCAGACATCGCGGCCGCGCCGGTCGACGCTCAGGCCCTGCCCCAGACCTCTTCTGCGGTCTCGATCACCAGGCGCAGCTTGGTGCGCTGCGCGTCCACGGCGATCTTGTTGCCGTGCACCGTGCTGGAGAAGCCGCATTGCGGGCTGAGCGCGAGCTGCTCTAGCGGAACGTACTTCGCCGCCTCGTCGATGCGGCGCTTTAGGTCGTCCTTCTTTTCCAGCGTGTCCAGCTTGGTCGTGACCAGGCCCAGCACCACGACCTTGCCCTTGGGCAGGAAGCGCAGCGGCTTGAAGTCGCCCGAGCGCGCGTCGTCGTATTCGAGGAAGTAGGCGTCGACATTCATCTCCGAGAGCAGTGCCTCGGCCACCGGTTCATAGCCGCCTTCGGCCGCCCAGGTGCTCTGGAAATTGCCGCGGCACAGGTGCATGGCGAGCGTCATGCCCGCGGGCTTCCTCGCCACCACGCGGTTGATGAACTTCGCGTAGCGGTGCGGCAGCTCGTCCGGGTCGTCGCCGCGCGCTTTCGCCGCTTCGCGCATCTTGTCGTCGCACAGGTAGGCGAGATTGGTGTCGTCCATCTGCACGTAGTTGCAGCCGGCTTTCGACAGCGACTGCAGCTCGTCGCCATACGCCTTCGCGACGTCTTCGTAGAAATCCGGTTCCAGTTCGGGATAGTGCTGCTTGCTGATGCCGGCGCGACCGCCGCGGAAATGCAGCATGGTCGGCGAGGGAATCGTGACCTTGGCCGTGCGGGTCGTGCAGGACTTGAGGAACTGGAAATCCGCGAGCTGGATGTCCTTCGTGTGGCGCACCTTGTCCACCACCCGCATCACGGGCGGCGCGAGCTCCTCGCTGCCGTCGGGCCGCTTGATCATCACCGGGATGTCGGTTTTGACTCCGCCGATCTGCTCGAGGAAGTCGATGTGGAAGTAGGTGCGGCGGAACTCGCCGTCGGTGATCGCCTGCAGGCCGGTGTCTTCCTGGAACTTGACGATCTCGGCGATCGCCTTGTCTTCCACCTTGCGCAATTCAGTCGCGTTGATTTCGCCCTTGGCTTTCTTTTCGCGCGCCTCGAGCAGGTACTTCGGGCGCAGGAAGCTGCCGACGTGGTCGGCGCGGAATGGCGGTGTGGAGCGTGCGGTCATGGGAATTCCTTGTGTCGCGGATCGCCCCGCATTCTAGATCACGCGGTCGCGGATTTTTGCGCCGCGCGCGGGCGCAAGACTACGCCCTGGCCGAGGAGCGTGTTTTGCAGTTCGTCCAGATTTACCGCGCGCGGTTCGATGCCGAGATTCGCCGCCAGCGCCGCGCCCACGCCCGCGGCCTGCCCGGTGATCCAGCATTGCGGTATTTCGCGCATGAAGCCGTGCGAGTTGGGGTCGCAGGCGATGTGCCTGCCGCAGGCGAGCAGGCCGTCGAGTTCCACGGGCACCAGGCTGCCGTAGGGTATGGAGATGTTCGGAAACTTCGGCGACACGCTGGGCGTGACGCCGATCTCGTCATCCAGCACCTGGCCGGTGGGCCACTGCCCACGGGTCATCTTCGCGACACCGGTGAGGCGGCGGGCGTGGCGCACGCCGAGTTGCGGTGCGCTCAGGAACAGGAAAGCGCTCTCGAACCCGGGCGCATGGGCACGGTAATAGTCCAGGTGCAGCGCCATCAGGCGGTGCGAGCGGATTTCGACTTCGGTCTGGTCGTCCACGTCGAGCGCCGAAAAGCCGGACTGTCGCGGGCCCATGAACAGCGCGATGTCGTTGCGCCAGGAAACGAAGGGTCGTTCGAAGGCGCGCAACTGCTCCCGGCCTCGCGTCATGAATTGCGCGAATTGCGCGGGTTGGCCGGCCTTGAACTCGATCCAGCGCTCCATGTCCACGCCGCCCAGAAGCCAGGCGGTGTTCATGCAGTGGTGGATGTCGGCGGCTTCGATGTCGGATTCGTACGCGGCGCCGGCGCGCGCGAACATGTCGCCGTCGCCGGTCGCATCGACGACCACTTTGGCGCGTACCGCCTGCCGGCCTGCCTTGCTCTCGAAAATCGCGCCGCGCACCCTGCCATCCTCCATCAACGGCATGGCAGCCCAGGAATGGAAGACGAGCCGGACCTTTTCTTCCAGTACCAGTTCCTGCGAGGCGAGCTTCAGGCGCTCCGGATCCACCGTCGGCGACCAGGTGACGATGCCGTGGAATGCAGCGGTGCGCTGCGACCAGTGCGCGGCCCGGGCGCCGTCGCGCGAGCCCCATTCCTCGCGCCCCGGGCCCGCGATGGCGTCCGCGGGCAGCCGATCCATGAGTTCCTCGGCAAAGCCGCGGATGACTTGCTGCCCTGCCCAGTCCGTCATGCGGTCGATCCAGATCACCAGGCCGCCCGTCGAGAGGCCGCCGAGGTGGTTGTAGCGCTCGAGCAGCACCACTTCGGCGCCGGTGCGAGCGGCGGCGACAGCGGCGGCGGTTCCGGACGGCCCGCCGCCGACCACCAGCACGTCGCAGTGGCGGTATACCGGTATGTCTCGCGCCGCTTCACGCAGCGTGCCGAGTTCGGGCCGCTCCGTGCGCGTGCGCTCGCCCTCGAATATGTCCGAGACCAGCAGCCGTTCGTCGGTGGGTTTGCGCGTGATCAGGCGAATCAGCAGTCGAAGAACACGGTTTCGCCGCGGCCCTGCAGAATCACGTTCCACCGCAGCACGCCGGGCTTGCCCGCAACTTTCGTCGCGACCAGCGTGGCGCGCCGCGCCTCTGGCACCAGCGCGAGCACGGGGTCCTTCGCGTTCGACGGGTCGCCTGGGAAGTAAATGCGGGAGACGAGCTGCTTCAGTTGACCGCGCATGAACAGGGTCACCCCGATATGCGGCGCCTGCATCGCGCCGTGAAGGGGAGCCCCGGGGCCCGGCACCCGTCCGGGCTTGATGGTGTGGAAGCGGAACGCGCCGTTGGCGTCGGTCGCGGAGCGGCCGAAGCCGCGGAAGCGCTTGCCGCCGTAGTTGCCGCGGCTGTCGGCCTGCCAGATTTCGAGCAGCGCGTCGTCCAGAGGCTTGCCGTCGCCGTCGAACACCCGGCCCTCGATGGATACGCGCTCGCCGGGCACGCCGGCCGGCGCGAGTTTTTCGGTGATCAGCCAGGTCATGCCGATGTGCAGGTAGGGGCCGACGGTCTGCGAAGTGGTGGCGTGAAGGCTCATGGCGTCAGGGTCTCCCCTTCTGTTCCATCGGCGTCTCATCGGGTCCGCGCAGCACGATGTCGAAGCGGTAGCCCAGCGCGATCTCGGGGATCGTCGTCTCCCAGTCGAGCGAGGAAATCAGCCGGTTGCGCGCCCCCTCGTCCGGCACGCAGTTGAACATCGGGTCCTCCGCGAGCAACGGATCGCCCGGGAAATACATCTGCGTTACCAGGCGCTGCGCGAAGGCCTGTCCGAACAGCGAGAAGTGGATGTGCGCCGGACGCCAGGCGTTGTAGTGGTTGCGCCAGGGGTACTCGCCCGGCCGGATGGTGACGAAGCGGTAGTTGCCGCGCTTGTCGGTGAGGCAGCGTCCCGCGCCGGTGAAATTCGGATCGGTGGGCGCGTCGTGCTGGTCGATGCGGTGCGGGTAACGGCCGGCCGAGTTCGCCTGCCAGACCTCCACCAGCGTGTTGGGTACGGCGCGGCCGTTCTCGTCCAGCACGCGCCCGCTGACGATGATGCGCTCGCCGATCGGGTCGCCGGCGTGTTGCTTTGTGAGGTCGTGGTCGCCGCGCTTCACTTCTCCGTAGCCGAACACCGGCCCGGTCAGCTCGGTCTGCGTATGCGGCAGCATCACCAGCGGCTGGGTCGGCGCGCGCTTGACCGTGGAGGCGTAGCGCGGGAACAGGTAGTCCGGCTGGGTGCCGGCGGCTGGGCGTCGGTATCCGGTGATCCGCGACATGGTTTCCTCTTCTTCCTATTCAGCGTCGGGTTGCTTCGAGGGTTGGGCCCGCTCGAAGGCGTCCAGCTTCATGCATTCGGCGAAGATACGCATCGTAGCTGGGTAAGCCGAGACGTCGCACTGGTAGCGCTGGGCGTTGAAGACTTGTGGCACCAGGCAGCAGTCCGCTATCGTCGGCAAGTCGCCGTGGCAGAATTTTCCTGGCGCTTTGGCCAGGTCCGCTTCGAATTTGCCCAGGCCATCGGCAATCCAGTGCCGGTACCACGCATTCACCTGCTCTTCGCTCTGTCCCAGCGCGCGTTTCAGGTGCTGCAGCACGCGCAGGTTGTTTACAGGATGGATTTCACAGGCGACGAGCATGGCAAGCGATCGGACCCGCGCCCGTTCGAATGGATCCTTCGGCAGCAGAGACGGCACCGGATGCGTTTCTTCCAGGTATTCGAGGATTGCCAGCGACTGGGTCAGCAGCCGTCCGCCATCTTCCAGCGTCGGCAGCAGCGCCTGCGGATTGACCGCGCCGTAGGCTGATGCACGGTGCTCGCCCTTGGCGAGGTGCACGAAGGTCGGTTCGTAGGCGAGGCCCTTCAGGTTGAGGGCGATGCGCACGCGAAACGCGGCCGAGCTGCGGAAGTAGGTGTAGAGCTTCATTTCAGTCCCAGGAGCTTCGCTGCATTTTCCTTCAGGATCAGCGGCCGCACTTCCGGCTTGATCGGCAGTTTCGCGAATTCCTCCAGCCAGCGATCCGGCAGGATGACCGGATTGTCGCTGCCGAACAGCACGCGGTCCTTTAGCAGGGTGTTTGCATACTGCACCAGCTTGGGCTCGAAATACTTCGGCGACCAGCCCGACAGGTCGATGTAGACGTTGGGCTTGTGCAGCGCCACCGACAGCGCCTCGTCCTGCCAGGGCACCGAGGGATGCGCCATCACGATCGGCATGTCGGGAAAGTCCGCCGCCACGTCGTCGAGGTAAATCGGGTTCGAATACTTCAGGCGCAGTCCGCCACCGCCGGGCATGCCGGCGCCTATGCCGGTCTGGCCGGTGTGGAAGATCGCCGGCAGCTTCGTTTCGGCGATGACTTCGTACAGGGGATAGGCGTCGTGATCGTTCGGGAAGAACGCCTGCACCGTGGGATGGAACTTGAAGCCGCGCACGCCGTAATCCTTGATGAGGCGCCGCGCCTCGCGCACCCCCATCTTGCCGCGCGCCGGGTCGATGCTGGCGAATGGAATCGCGACATCCTTGTGCTCGTGCGCGGATTCCGCCACTTCCTCGTTGGAAATGCGCTGGATGCCCATGCCGCGCTCGTGATCCACCGTGAACACGACGAACGCCATTTTCCGCTCGCGGTAATAGGCGGCCATCTGTGCGATGGTCGGGTGCTGCACCTTGTAGCGGAAATACCTGCCGCGTGCCTCCAGCGCCTCTTTCTCAGCTGCGTCGGGCAGCATGCGCGTGGAAGTCTCGGCATGGGTATGGATGTCGATCGCGACGAGGTCTTTGATGTTCATATCGAAGCCACCATGATGTCCGAGTCGGGCGGTTCGGCATAGAGCCGTTCCACAAGAGCGACGCGGTTCTTGAGCACAGCGCGCTGATTGATGGATCCCTTGTCCGTGACTTCGCTCGCGTCGATCGAGGGCGGGGCCTTCATGATCAACGCGCGCGCAATCCGAGTCGAACTGCCAGTGCTTTCGCGGGCCAGCCGGTCGAGTGCTTCCTGCAGGCGTG